>CAZIAG010000032.1:0-301 GCA_964537375.1 uncultured Roseivirgaceae bacterium | reverse complement strand
AAAACATTTTGTTGCCATTTCTACCAATGCAGGCGAAGTGAGCAAGTTTGGTATTGATCCGGACAACATGTTCGTGTTCTGGGATTGGGTAGGCGGTCGCTATTCCCTTTGGTCATCAATTGGTCTTTCAATCGCATGTACCATTGGCTTCGATCGTTTCGAGGAACTTCTCGACGGTGCACACTCAATGGACAACCATTTCAAGTCAGAACCCTTTGAAAAGAATATTCCGGTGATTCTGGCACTATTGGGAATCTGGTATAACAACTTCTATAACGCCGCCTCCGAGGCCATCCTGCCC
>CAZIAG010000031.1:0-15418 GCA_964537375.1 uncultured Roseivirgaceae bacterium | reverse complement strand
TACCGGTTCTACGTGGGAGCCGCGTATCACGGACTGACAGACCCCAACGCCGATGTTGATTTCCCCATGAACATCACCTACACGATCGACGTCGTTGACCAGAAGACGGGAGATATCCTCCATTCCATGGAGGGAGCCATGGCGATTCAGCATCACACTTCCGGCACGACGCGGATCGAGTACCTATACACTATGGATGTTATCGAAAATGAACCCGAGACTGATTATCGAAACTATTCGTTCAGACAACTGGCTGAACCGATAACGATCATCCGGAACAGCGATGCCCAGTACACCGACACCTTCTCAACCGAAGCAAACCTTTACGTGGAACTGTTGTGGACAGTCAATGGAAAAACGCCAGGCTATTCTTCCGCCGATCTCGATCTCTTCCTGCACGACACAAATGATGCGAATATCACCTCATATGATGATTTCCACGCATGGTCGCTGAGCGGCGATTCATATGAAGGTTTTCGGATTGACCCGGACAATGCGTATTTCAGCAACGGCATTCCGGAAAAGCTCGGCCTTTCGTTTTATGACATCGCTGCCAGCGAGACTCCCGCAACGATTGAGTATCTATATCGTATCTATGCCTACGACGGCACGATTAAACGGTACACCATCCGCGGACAATTTGAATGTCCGCCAACCACACCGCATCCGAATACATACTATTTCCATGCGGAGATCATTCGCAACGGTTCCACTTACACGGTCGTCCCGTTGAATACTCCGTTGGTGTGGCAGCCCTGACACTGGTGCAATCTATAACCAGCGTGCGACCAGTGGCCGACAGCCAACTATTCGCCCTTTCGCCTACTTCGATAGAACTACCTCGTACACTCCCCCGCGGTCGAGTCCCAGTAAAAGTCGATCCTGGCCGGCTTCGCTAACGAGCACCATATCCCAAACACCGCCATATTCTACATCCTCGAAGCGAAGGTCCCTCCACGCCTGCCCACCGTCATTGCTGATGTGAACGATCAAGGTCTGGGGATCCGCGTCTTTATCCAGCCGGCGGTATACACCCTGTTGGGACGACCCGCTGGCACGCGGATTCCGAAAAAAAACTTGTGAACGTCGGAGTCGATCAACGTCTGCCACGATTCGCCGTTGTCCACGGTCTTGAGCAACGCACCTTCAAAGCCCACATATAGCTGGTTGTCGTCCACAAAAGCGATTTCCTTAACAACGGAAGGGTTATCCGCAAGATCGTACCACTGATCCCAATCGACTTCATTCTCCGAGCGAAGCAGGAACCCATTTTCGATAGCTCCCTGTCCACCTGCCCACATCTCTCCAGTGAAAGGGCTTTTCGTAACCACCGAAATGCCGGTGGCTAGTCCACGCCAGGCGCCGTAGATTGGTGCCCATGATTGTCCATGGTCATCGCTGCGTCCAATCACCGCCGGGCCGGATGCGTACCAGACGTCGGCGTTATCCGGGTCAACAAAAAAATCAAAAACCGGTTCCGGGATCTCATCTCCGAACGGACTGCCGAGTGGCTCCCACGTTTCACCTCGGTCGGCGGACCGGAAAATCGATGGTGGCTCCGTCCCGTCCTTGACGTAGATGGAGGCAAGCAACCCTCCTTCGCCAATCCATTCGATAGCCTGCACGTTCTTCTGTTCAAAATCCACCAGTTCAAACTCACCGCCATTTACCGGCTTAACGTACAACCCAGCGTTGGTCGCCGCAAACAAATTGCCTTCCGCAATGACCAACTGGTTAACTGTTTTTCCCGCTAACCCAAGGTGTTGACCACTGAACTCCAATCCACGTGGATCATCATGACACGCCGAAAGGAAACATACACACATACTCAAGACTACGGTCTTCCATTGCGATCTCATATTCGTCTGATTTCTTGCACTTACCCGCCATAGACACGGAAGAAAATGTACTCCGTTGGAACGCACGACGCCGAAATCGCCGATGTTCACCGAATATTGACCTGGTTATGGAATGGGTCGGGAACCACCCCGGGGAATAGACGTTCAAATCTTATCTTTACAAACCAATAACCGACATGACCAAGCTGCGCATCATACCCTACAACGACCAGCACGCCGATGATTTCAAGAGGATAAACTGGCAGTGGTTGGAGCAGTACAACCTGCTGGAACCGAGAGACATCGAGGTACTGAGCAACCCGAAGGAAACGATCCTCGACGCCGGGGGCGCTATCTTCATCGCCGAATACGACGGCAAAGTCATCGGCACGGCCGCCCTCATGCGCGAACACGACGGCACGGTCGAACTGGCCAAAATGGGTGTAATCGAGGAATTCCGGGGCAGAGGCATCAGCAAGCTGTTGCTGGACGCGTGTTTGCAGAAGGCGAGAGACTGGAAGGCGAGAAAAGTTGTCCTGTTCTCCAACCATCAGCTTTCCAGTGCGCTTTCCCTTTACAAGAAATATGGATTTCGCGATATTCCCGTAACCGGGTCACCCTTCGACACCGCCGACGTGAAGATGGAACTCAAGCTATGAACTACGGGCCCGGGGAAGCGTGTCGGCATCAACCCTACACAAGTACACGCCAGCGGATAAGTTCTGAATATGAGAAAATGAAAAACGTTTCCAAAAGACCCGTTAGCGTTTATCTCCTGCCCGCTGTCATGCTGTTCATTTCCATGATCTCATGGGCACAGCATCGCCTCGTTGACGGGAACGCCACGGAAGAAACGCGGGCGCTGTTTATTAACCTGATGCGCCTTTCAGAAAACCACACCCTCTTCGGACATCAGCACGCGACAGAATACGGGCATGGCTGGTACGGGGAGGAAGATCGGTCCGACGTAAAATCGGTGACCGGCTCGCATCCCGCGGTTATTGGAATCGACTTCATGGGGTTCTCGGGAACGTCGGCAGATGCCATAGCAGAATCAAAACGCGCTTTGAAAAAGATCGTCGAAGACACCTACAACCGCGGCGGCGTAATCACAGCCGCATGGCACTTCAGCAACCCGGTTTCAAAGGGCGGATTCTATTGGGTAGACTCCCTGTCGCTTCCCGCGGTCAAGCACATCATCCCCGGCGGCGACGCACACGCTCAATACAAGGATATCCTGCAAGGCATTGCCGATTGGGCCCATAGTATCCGTGGTTCAGATGGCAAGCTCGTTCCCATTATTTTCCGCCCGTTCCACGAGTTTGATGGTGGGTGGTTCTGGTGGGGTGCACCCCACTGCACACGCGAGGAGTTTATCTCCCTTTGGAAATTTACCGTCGCTTACCTCCGAGACAGCCTCGAGGTGCACAACTTTCTTTATGCATTTTCACCCGATAACCGGTTCCTGACCGAAGAGCAATACCTTGATCGTTACCCCGGCGACGAATGGGTCGACATGGTGGGCATGGACAACTACGGAGACATGGGCCGGGACCGTTACGCCCTTGACGTCGCTGCAAAAAAGTTAAAGATCGTATCCGACTACGCCCGTAAGGCGGGAAAACTCGCTGCATTCACCGAGACGGGGTTGGAATCGATACCAGACAAAACCTGGTGGACGAAAACACTGCTTCACGTAATGCGCTCTAAAGACGATATGCGACTGGCGTATGTGCTCGTCTGGCGCAATGATGTCCAAAGCCCCACGCATTATTATGCTCCTTTTCCGGGACATCCCAGTGTTCCTGACTTCCTCAAGTTCTACGACGACCCTTATACTTTGTTCGAGAACGACCTCGAAAACATCTACCAGCCTAGGTAGATCGATTGACGCTCAGCCGAACGTCCCAATCCGGGTATATCGGGAAGAATAAATCGGGTCCGCATGACTTTTCTCTCAACCTTTCGGGAATACCACATGCATTTCATAAACTTGCCGCGCCGTCCCGGATGTCGCCACTTTTACGGAATAAGAATTTGGGCACTCAACACAGGCAAGCATGAACCTGATTCCCATCACCGCAACGTATACCGATCTCTACCAGCTCACCATGGGCCAGGTATATTTCCTGGCCGGGAAGCATGAGAACGACGCTGTCTTTGATTATTTCTTCAGAAAGGCGCCCTTCGATGGAGGCTATACGATCTTTGCGGGATTGGGCACCGTACTCGATATTCTTGAAAACTTCCGGTTCTCTGACGAGGACATTCGGTATTTGAACGACATCGGTCTCGACACCCGGTTTACAGAATTCCTCAAGGGATTTCAATTCCGCGGCACGGTTTATGCCGCACGCGAAGGGGAAGTAGTGTTTCCCACCGAACCTGTTGCCAGTGTGAGGGGAACCATCCTGGAGGCCCAATTGGCGGAAACGGTTTTGCTGAACCTACTCAACTTTCAGTCGCTGATCGCTACGAAAGCCGCGCGTATGCGGGTAGTGGCCGGTGATCGAATTCTAAGTGACTTCGGTCTCCGGAGGGCGCAAGGTATCGGCGGTTATCACGCAACGCGTGCTTCGATCGTTGGAGGTTTTGATTCGACAAGCAACGTCAAGGCTGCGATGGACCTCGGTATCCCTTGCGTGGGGACGATGGCGCATTCGTTCATCCAGGACTACGACAATGAACTGGATGCATTCAGGGCGTTCGCACAACACAGACCCGATCAATGCACATTACTGGTGGACACCTATGACACGCTTCGATCCGGAGTGCCGAACGCGATCACCGTCGGCAAGGAGATGGAAGCTCAGGGCAAACACCTCCAGGGCATTCGCCTCGACAGCGGCGACCTCGCTTACCTATCCAAACAAGCCCGTAAAATGCTGGACGAAGCCGGATTGAACTACGTAAAGATCACCGCCTCCAACCAACTGGACGAACATGTGATCAAGAGCCTCCTCGACC
Organism: uncultured Roseivirgaceae bacterium; assembly: GCA_964537375.1. Classification (GTDB taxonomy): domain Bacteria; phylum Bacteroidota; class Bacteroidia; order Cytophagales; family Cyclobacteriaceae; genus Chryseosolibacter. Next base: position 10,613 of record CAZIAG010000031.1, on the reverse strand, counting down.
AGCAGGCACCGATCGACGTCTTTGGTGTCGGCACTAACCTGGTAACGGGACCTCCTGATGCCGCCCTTGACGGCGTTTACAAACTCGCACACGCGAACGGCAAGCCGCGGATTAAACTGTCCGAGAATGTAAAGAAGATGACCCTCCCCGACCGGAAACAGGTGCTCAGGTTATTGAACGACGATTCGCAGTTTGCTGGAGCCGACGCCGTGGTTTTGGAAGATGAAGTGACTGTCGAATTGATGCACCACCCTTTCATTCCCGAAAAGTCGATGAAGGTCGGGCACTTTAAGAAAGAAAAACTGTTGCACAAAGTAATGGAGGATGGCAAGGTCTTCGGCCCAAAGCCGACGCTTAAAGAGACGGCTGCCTATTGCAAAGACCGGCTCGGAATGCTGCCACCCGAATACAAACGATTTGAATACCCGCACCTCTATAAGGTGGGTATCTCCGACAAACTAAGATCAATGAGGAATGATTTGGTAAACCGTTATCGAGGTAAATCATGAAAGCGCTTATAATCGTAGACGTCCAGAACGATTTTACATCCGGGGGACACCTGGCCGTGCCCCGGGGCGAGGAGATTATCCCTGTCGTAAATGCCCTTCAAAAGAAATTCGATTTGGTGGTGGCTACCCAGGATTGGCATCCCACCAACCACAAGAGCTTCGCTTCCAATCATGAGGGCAAAAAACCATTCGATAAGATCATGCTTGGCGGACTGCAACAGGTGCTTTGGCCAGACCACTGCGTTCAGGGAACGAAAGGGGCCGAATTACATTCCGAACTCGAAACGCTAAAGATTGAAACCATCTTCCGGAAAGGCATGGACCCGGAAATAGACAGCTACAGCGGATTTTACGACAACGGCCATCGGAAGAACACGGGTCTGGCCGGATACCTCCGGGAGCGAATGGTCAAAGCCGTCTACGTCTGTGGATTGGCCGCCGACTATTGCGTTTACTTCACCGCACAGGATTCAATACGGGAAGGCTTTTTAACTTACTATATAGAAGACGCCACCCGGGCGATCGATCCAAATGGCTTCGAACATGCCAGGGAAGAGTTGCGCAAACAGGGCGGGAAGATCGTGCGAAGCGATATGCTCTGAGCTGCAACCCGGAACAACCTTGAACGTAGAACTGCTCCGAGCTCCCGACTGCACGCTGTTTCGTCGGGGCGGGCGTTAACTCATGCAGCTCAACTTCACTGTTCTGACTTGCAACGTCCACCCCGATGTTATCCCGACATGACTCTGTCCCTGGCGAGAGAAGATAGCCGGAGGCGGGTGTGGATGCCTGAAACAGGGTAGAACCCTAAACCGTGAACTTTCAGGCGTACAGGGCCACCTTCTGCTCCGCCACCCTTTCGCTCTCGATGTATTCGTCGTAAGTCATCAGGCGGTCGATAAATCCGTTGGGGGAAATCTCGATGATGCGGTTCGCCACCGTTTGGGTGAACTCGTGGTCATGCGACGTGAAAAGCACCGTGCCGGGAAAATCCTTCAGCGCGTTGTTAAATGCCTGAATCGATTCGAGGTCGAGGTGGTTGGTGGGCTCGTCGAGGATAAGCAGGTTGGCACCCTGCAGCATCACCCGGGCGATCATACAACGCACCTTCTCTCCTCCGGACAACACATTCGCCTTCTTGAAAACCTCTTCTCCGGAGAAGAGCATCTTGCCGAGAAAACCACGGATATACACTTCATCCTTGTTGCCTTCTTCGGCGTATTGACGCAGCCAGTCAATGAGGTTCTCATCCGTGTTAAAGTACGCGTCGTGATTCGCAGGCAGGTAGGCCGTCGTAATGGTCTGACCGAATCGATATTCACCGGTCGATGGCGCCAACTCGCCGGCAAGAACCCGGAAAAGTGAGGTGGTGGCGATACTTTCCTTACTGAGGAAGGCAATCTTATCTCCGCGGTTGACAACAAAATCAAGGTCCCGGAACAGCGGCTGGCCATCCAATGCATACGAAAGGTTTTCTACGCTGAGGATTTGGTCACCGGCCTGCCGTTTTTGCTGGAAAATGATTGCCGGGTACCGCCGCGTAGAGGGCTGAATATCGTCGATATTGATCTTCTCAAGCAGCTTCCGGCGACTGGTGGCCTGGCGTGATTTGGACGCATTGGCGCTGAATCGCGCGATGAACTCCTGTAGCTCTTTGCGTTTCTCCTCTGCCTTCTTGTTGGCAGCTGCCCGTTGGCTAAGCGCAAGCTGACTTGACTGATACCAGAAACTGTAGTTACCCGTGTAAAGCTTTATCGCCTTGAAGTCGATATCAACGATATGGGTACACACCGTGTCGAGGAAGTGCCTGTCGTGGGACACGACAATCACCGTGTTCTTGAACTCCAAAAGGAAGTCCTCGAGCCACGCAATCGTCCGGAGGTCGAGGTCGTTTGTCGGTTCGTCCAGTACCAGAATATCGGGATTGCCGAAGATCGCCTGCGCCAGCAATACCCGTACCTTCTGGTGACCACTGAGATCTTTCATCAGCCGCATGTGATCTGCTTCCGCGATACCCAGTCCACTGAGGAGAGCAGCTGCATCGGATTGGGCGTTCCAGCCATCCATTTCCGCGAATTGGGCCTCCAGTTCCGACGCCCGGAGTCCGTCTTCCTCCGAAAAGTCCGGCTTTGCGTAGAGCGCGTCCTTTTCCTGCATGATGTTCCAAAGACGACCATGCCCCATGATCACCGTATCAAGCACAGGCACCTCGTCGTATTGGTGGTGATTCTGCCTGAGCACAGCCATTCGCTTGCCTGGCTCGACCGATACGTTTCCGCCCGTCGGGTCGATTTCCCCCGCCAGAATCTTCAGAAAGGTCGATTTTCCGGCTCCGTTGGCCCCAATTACACCATAGCAGTTGCCCGGGGCAAAAGTGATGTTGACTTGGTCGAACAGGACCCGTTTCCCGAATTGGAGAGAGAGATTATTGACTGAAATCATCGTTTTTCCTCGTAATCAAAACCACAAAGATAAGGAAACCCGCGAAGGTGGGCTATAGTTCCGAGGGTCCAAAGCGATTGATGTTTCCCTGGGCAGTAAAACACGATCCGATGCTGGCTACCGGTGGTCGGATTGTCGGTAACCAAGTTTGGGAGCCCGCTTACGTATTTGTGATCAGATGCTCAGTTTTGACAAGGACGACTTGAGGTCGCGCGAGACTTTTCCGCTTGACTGGCAAATGCAGTCGCGTAAGAACACGCCGGCATGGTCACAGGTCCGTGTGTGTCTATACATTACCACACCCAGACAAATCATCAATTCAATGGTTGGTGTTGATCAGAACCGAATCAAGACACATTCACGTAACAAAAAAGCTCACTTCCTATTGCTTTCTCCCTAGGCAATTCTTAAACTTACTATCGGTTACTTCAGAGAACATTTAGAACGATTGCCAGGAAACTATTGCCTGACTATTTTTAGTGGAGAAAATCGTTCGAGATGAAGTAACACCAAACCAAAAACTGACTATAAACCTTAAAACCAACTCAAGCTATGGCAAAAAAGAAAGCAAAGAAGTCGGCGAAAAAGGCACCTAAGAAGGCCAAGAAAGCAGCAAAGAAAAAGACGGCGAAGAAGAAGGTCGCAAAGAAAGCCGCCAAAAAGTCGGCGAAGAAAGTGGCCAAAAAAGCGCCCAAAAGGTCAGCGAAAAAGGCCGCGAAAAAATCCGCGAAGAAATCTGCGAAGAAGGCCGTAAAGAAGGTGGCTAAGAAGGCTGCAAAGAAGGCCGCTCCCAAGAAAGCCAAGCGCAAACCGACAGCGAAGAAAAAGGTAGCCGCACCGAAACCCGCTGCACCCAAGCCTGCTGCCCCGAAGCCCGCTACATTACCGCCACCAGTTTCCTCTACGCCCCCTCCTGCCCCGACGCCGGCACCGCCCGCACCTTCTCAACCCAGCCTTTGGGGCGGATCGTCGAGTTCATCCGGTTCTACAGGATCATCAAGCTCGTCTGGAACGAGTTCGTCCGATGATGATGACAACAGATTCGGCGGAATGTAAAAACGACTTTCCTGGTGTTTCACCCTAAGCGATTGCGACAGCGATCGCTTTTTTTTTACCTGAGAGCGTATTAGTCCAACAGAACAGCCCGGTACTTTCTGGGTTCGCGGAGCACCCTACCCATACCGCGTGAGACAGATAACAACGGCGTTGGATCCACATGGACCTTCAATCGTGTCTTCTTTTCAAGGCGCTCACGCAGGCCATGGAGATTCGCATTGCCGCCCGTGAGATAGATGCCATTGCCGAATATGTCCCCCGCCAGTTCCGGCGGGCATTTCTCCAGCGTTTGTATGATACCGAGTTCGATCGCGCTGATCGACTTTTCGATAATGCGTGACACTTCGATGTGATCAATCCGCCGTGTAACGGGGATGCCCCTCACCATATCCTTTCCCTTGACGAACATCGGTTCGGGCGGATTCTGCAGATCTTCGAGTACTGCCCCGACGCGTATCTTCACCATTTCAGCAGTCTTCAACCCGATGGCCATATTGTACTGCCTGCGGAAATAATGCTGAATGTCCTCGTCCAGTGAGTCGCCCGCCACTTTTATTGACTGGAAGGAGGCGACCCCCGACAAGGAAATCACTACAATTTCCGTTATACCCCCGCCGATATCCACGACCATCTTGCCGTCGGGCTCCTGGATATCCAACCCCATCCCGATGGCAGCCGCGATGGGTTCATGTAATAAAGACAAAGAACTTGCATTAAACTGCTCCACAACGGATCGCAGCGCACGCTTCTCAACGTTGGTGGTGTTGTAGGGTACTCCCGCGATAATGGTTTCGTATCCGTCAAGTACCGTCTTCGCAGCGTACGCGCGGCGCATCAGCGCGGAGAGAAGTTTCATCGCCGAATCATGATCCGCGATAACACCGCCCTTCATTGGCTTCACCGGCTTCAGCAGCGGATGCGTTTTCTCAAACATGTCGTATGCGTCATCGCCTACGGCCCTGACCGCATTCTTTTCCTTGTCCAGGACAATATAGGTCGGTTGAGACACAAGCACTTTCTCTTCGTCGCTCACCACCGTATTGTTGTTTCCCAGGTCGATGCCGAAACTCTTCTTCTTCAGAAAATTGAAATTGATCATGTTGGTGAACGCGGTTAGGGTAGTTTTCAAATATCGTAACTTCCACAAGCCAAAAAAAATTCAGAAGCAGAAAGTATCCAGTCGTATCCGGTGAATGTCCGATCATACTCATTAAGTAACGATGTTCCGGCACCCCGGTGTTCGGGAGTATGTTGAATACATGTTCAGCGATATGGCCCCTTGCCTGGCTTCACTGTTTCGCCAACACGGCCCACGAGCATCTGAACACGCTTAGGCAGTCCCGTTGTGATTTGGAAGCATGACCGTGAAAGTCGTACCGGTCTTAGCGATGCTGGACAACGTGATGGAACCATCCAGTTTTTCCACGGCTTTCTTAACGATGTACAATCCAAGGCCGTTGCCCTTTGACCGCTCATTGGCGCGGAAGTACATGTCGAAAACAAGGGGCTGGTACTCCGGACTGATACCCTGACCGTTGTCGCGCACCTCCAACGTCACCATTCCACTGGATTCCGTGGCCGTCAGTTGGATATAAGGTTTGTCTACACCTGAAAAATGGATCGCGTTTTCAACGAGGTTTTCTACGATAATTCTGATCAAGGCCGGGTAAGAGACGAATGGCCCCTTTATGTTGACGTCCGTTGAAGCACGGATGCGCTTTCGCTCAAGTTCGTCGCGGTAGCTGTCGCACACGGTATCGAATATCTCTTTGAGGCGCACTTCCTTGATGACGAGTTGCTGGGATCCCATATCACTGATGGACTGGAGCTTGACGAGCATCTTATCCAGGTTCGACGCCGTTTCCCGGACTTTGTCGAATAGCTCCAGCGCATTGGTGTCCTTGACGGTCACTTTGGCTACCTCGGCCAAACCCATAAACGTCGTCAGGGGTCTCCGGAAATCGTGGGATGCCCTATAGAAAAACGTATCCAACTCCTTGTAGGCCTGGCTCAGTGCCTCGGTCCGCTGACCGATCTTGCTTTCCAGCGCCTTGTTGATTCGGGCGATCTCTTCGCTGGCCTCCCTGAGTTCCTCGGACTGACTTTCGATCTCCTCTTTCTGCTCGCTTATCTCGCGGTGAGCCTTCTCCATGCGATTGCTGTACTGCCACGTCTTGTACATCAACAATGAGAGCAGGAGAAGACTAACGACGACGGACCCGATGATGATGTTCTGTCGATATATCTGTGCGCGCTGCAGATCGATTTGTTGCTGATCCAGGAGCCTCTCCTGGTTCAGGAGGCGAATTTCCGCCTCCTTGCGCTCCATGGTATACATGGCCTGCAGCTCTGCAAGTTTCTGGGCATCAATCTCGCTGTGGATGCTGTCTCGCAACGCCGCATATTGCTGGAAGTGCTCAAACGCGTTGGCAACCTGACCGCGTGCTTTGTAGTAATCCGACCAAAAACGATGATTTTCCATCCTCAGGCTCTTCGACTCAATGTTGGCCGCCAGCGATGTCGCCTGGGCAAGGTGCCGCGCGGCCCTGGGGTAATCGCGCAAGCGGGTGTACAGGCGTCCCAACTGGTTATGGGAATACGCAAGCCCATAGGCGTATCCCATGGATTCCTCGATGGCGAGTCCCTGCCGCTGATACGACAACGCCGTCGTCAGCTGGTTCAACTCCACATGGACGAAGGACATATTGTAATAGCACGAGCTTATTCCCGATCTGTCGCCAATATTCTGTCTGAGTTCGAGTGCACGTTGATAGGCCTCTAACGCCTCATCGTATTGCTTTTGCTGGTAATACAACTGTCCGAGAACGACATAACTATGGGCGATACCAAACGTGTCGGCGATTTCCTGTCGGATTTCCAATGAACGATTAACGTCCTCGTGCGCCGCTTCAAAGTTGCCCTGCCCTGCTGCAACCCTTGCCGTGCGGGCCACGATGTCGGCGTACTCGCGACGTGCGCCGATGCTGTCGGCAACATCGCGCGCCTGCGAATAGTAACGCATCGCCATCGAATGCTGACCCAGCGTGTAATAAACGTCGCCGATGTCGCGGTAGAGCGAGGTCATCGTCAACAGATTGTCCGCGCTCCTGAGAATGCCCAGTACCTGGAAATAGTAGGTCAGGGCTCGTGTGTGTTCACCAAATTCATGCGCCACCTGACCCCGGATCATCATACAGCGCAGCTCCAGAAAGTCGTCGCCAATTCCGTCGGCAAGTTCACAGCCGCGGCTCACGTATTCCTCCGCTTCTTTAAAGGCCGACTGGTTCCGTCTCAGTTGGGCCATCAGGAACCAACACTCCGCCAGACCGTAATACCGGCCTGTCCTTTCGTAAATTTCCATGGCTTCCTTTAGCAGTCTTTCCGCCTCTTCGTTGTTCCATAGCATTGCGTTAAGCTCGGCAAGATTTCGATAGGCATAAGCTTTTTGGAACTGACTGGCTGAATCGTTGAGTATAGAAATAGCGCGCTCATAGTGAAAAAACGCCGAATCGTACCTGGCCTCGGCACGAAAAGCATTTCCCATGAGCACATGGTTGTAGGCGAGGTCTCCGTCGTGGGGCAGATCGACTTTGGCCGATGCCCGATAATAGCTTAGTGCCGAGTCGAAGTTCCCCCTTGTGCTGAAGTAGAACCCCGTAAGCGTAAGGGCGCGCCGCTCACCGCGGGCATAATCGAGTTCGCGGGCCAGATTCAGCGCTTCCATGGAATAACCAAACGCCCTGTGCGAATCGATATCGTAATACTCGTAAGCTAAAAGATTGAGAAGGTCGACCCGTTCCTTAGTACGTCCGACATCCCGGAGCGCGTGGATCAGACTGTCGGCTTCAAGCCCCTGGCTACGGGCCGAACTTCCGATGAACATCAGTGCGAAGAGAAGTACCAGAAGCCTGCCCATGGGGTATGCGCGCATTCGCAAATTAGTTCATAAGATAGCGTCTCTTAAGTTAGGGTTTAAATAATTCATTTCATAAATTATATTTGCATATTACCCCGCATGTTCCGGTCCATTCTAAACACCCTTAGCAAACGCGACCTTCAGCGGGAAAAGCGAAAAGATTACCGGAACATTGTTGTTGCTCAGATTATTATTATTGTTTTCGGCCTCACGCTTTCGGAAGTTATTATACAGGACGGCCAAAGCGCCGAAGGCAAATTCGTCGCTACAATCTACGTGACGTTTGCGGCCGCTTACGCATTTCTCCTGTGGGATTTGATGCGTAACTTCACAACCAGTCGCCTCCTGATCAATGTAGTCTTCGTCGTAGTGGTGGGTATCGTGGTCACGGGTATTCTGGGCGATTTTCCCTACTATCGGTTCATCGAGATTCCCGACCGGCAGGCCTACCTTCTCTTTCTGCACGGCATGATATTCCCCATAGAAGTGACGGTGATCGGCTTCGCCATTCGCGACCTGTTTTCCGGGCAGGTGTTCACGGATGAGAAACTATGGGGGGCCGCCTGTGTTTTCCTGATGATCGGGATTTCGTTTGGCAGTCTTTATGACTTGATTTGCATTTCGCGGCCCGGAAGTCTGGGAGAAAACGTGGAACCCGGACTGGCCAACTACGCGCTTTGTATGCAGTACAGCCTCAGCATACTCGGAGGTATGGACCCGCCCTTTGCGAATGCCTCCCGACTAATCCGAAATATCAGCGTGATCGAGGCGGTCTGGGGGAACCTTTTTGTCGTGCTGGTCATTGGCAAGCTGCTGGGGCTGCCGCGGCAAACGGGTTCAGGCAATACAGCCAAACAGGAATAGTTAAAAATCTAAATACAACCCACTTATGAACAGAAAACTTGTGCCTTTAATCGTTTTGTTGGTGATCGCGCTCTTCGTTGTACTGGGCCTTTCATCGAGCATTTTTTATGAAGTGGACCCTACACAGCGCGCGGTAATCTTTTACCGGTTTGGTAAAGGGCTGGACAAGGAGAACGTGATTGGTCCCGGCGTGCATATGAAAGCCCCCTGGAATGACGTCTTCACGTACGACGTCCAGGAAATCAAGGTTGAAGAAAATATGGACGTACTCGACAAGAGCGGTCTGACCATTCATATCGATGTGGCGGTGCGTTTCAAGCTCGTCGAAAACAAGATTGGAGATATCTATGAGAAATTCAGAATGGATTATATCAATGTACTGGTGGTGCCTGAGATTCGTTCGACGGTACGGCAGGTAATGGGGCGCTTCACTGCGGAAGAAATATATTCAACCAGACGCGCGGAGGTAGAGAAAATGATCATTGAGGAAGCTGAAAAAGTCCTGGCCGAAAATAACGTCCACATGGTTGCCCTGCTGATCAGTTCCCTCCAGCTTCCAGAGCAGATTCGTGTGGCCATTCAAAACAAACTTCAGCAGCAACAGGAAGCATTGGCATACCAGTTCCGCCTCGAGAAGGAAAAGAGCGAAGCGGAACGGAAACGGATCGCGGCCGAGGGTGAAGCGGTAGCCAATAATATCGTAAACAGCAGTCTCACAGAACGCCTGCTCAAAATGAGAGGAATTGAAGCCACGCTGGAACTTGCAAAATCACCCAATTCCAAAGTAGTGGTAATCGGCTCGGGCGACCAGGGATTGCCGTTGATCCTGGGGGGTAACTAACGGGCAAACCGGCGAAATAAACGCATGCGAACCATTGCCGCAACTGCCTGATGCACAATATGCCCGGGTAAAGATTTTTGCCGGTAGACCTTTTTTGAAACAGATTGAACCCTGTATATTTAACACCTTTGCAATAAACCATTTTCACATGTCGAAAACTGCCGAATTGATTATTGATGGTAAATCCTACACCTTCCCCATTGTCGTGGGATCGGAGGGCGAAGAAGGCGTCGAGATTGGCGATCTGCTGGAGAAGGCCGGAGTCGTTACCCTTGACCTGGGCTACAAAAACACCGGGTCCACGAAAAGTGCCATCACCTTCCTTGACGGCGATAATGGCATATTGCGGTACCGGGGGTACCCCATCGAGGAACTGGCCGAAAAGTCGAATTTCCTGGAGGTGTCTTACCTCCTGATTTTCGGTGAACTCCCCACGCAGGCACAACTCGACAAATTTACTCGCGACATCACCCTGCATACGCTCGTCCACGAGGACGTCAAGAAAATATTGGATGGCTTCCCGTCGACCGCGCACCCGATGGGCGTGCTCGCGTCGCTTTTCTGCTCCCAGACCGCATTCTATCCCGAATCGATGGACCCGAACCGTTCCGAGGAGGGTGTATACCTGAGTATTGTCCGATCGCTGGCCAAAATGCCCACGTTCGCCGCATGGGCTTACAAGAACGCGATGGGACACCCGGTCAACTATCCCGACAACTCCCTCGACTATACGGCGCGATTCCTCAAAATGATGTTCGCGCTGCCCGCAGAAGAGTACGAACCCGATCCGGTCGTGGCTCAGGCCCTGGACAAGTTACTCATTCTGCACGCAGACCACGAACAAAACTGTTCAACGTCAACAGTGCGCATAGTCGGATCGTCGCGCGCCAGCATATACTCTTCCATCTCAGCGGGCATCAATGCGTTGTGGGGCCCGTTGCACGGCGGCGCAAACCAGGAGGTGATCATTATGCTGGAGAATATC
>CAZIAG010000030.1:0-15607 GCA_964537375.1 uncultured Roseivirgaceae bacterium | reverse complement strand
TGCCATGGCGTTTTACGGATTTCTCATCTTCCTGACCTTTCAATCGCCGGTTAGGAAACGGATCAGGTCGGCCATTGCGGCGCTGCTTGTTATGGTGATTTTGCTCGTTGGACTGAGCCGTATTTATCTTGGCGTGCACTACCCGTCTGATGTAGCCGCCGGATACATGGGTGGCTTGATCTGGGTTACGTTCTGCGTAATGGCGTTCAATATTATCACGCTTTATCGCAAGCGGAGTAACCATGCTGAGGCTGAGTAAGCAGGGTGCCTGTTTCCGCACGGTCCGTTTTGCTTTGGGGAAAGACTTCCGTACTTTGAATTCCATTTAAGCGATAATAACCTCGAAATGATGCGCGCATTGTTTTATTTCCTTTGCCTGATGATGAATATTGATGCCCTCGCACAGCTGAATTCCTTCTACATGTTCGTTGGGACGTACACAAATGAAACGAAGACGAACGGCGTGCACGTCTATCGGTTTTTTTCCGAATCGGGTGAGGTGGAACCGGTTTCTGTCGTTACGGATATTCACAATCCTTCGTACCTGGCGATCAGCAAAGACGGCGGGCATGTGTATGCGGTGAGTGAAGCCGGTGGCGGGTCCGGGGCTTTGTATGCGTACGCATTTGACAGAAACACCGGCACGCTAACTTTTCTCAATAAAGCCGCATCCCGTGGCGATCATCCCTGTTATGTCTCGGTCAACGACCAGAAGACCCTGGTATTCGTCGGCAACTACGGAGGAGGCAACCTTGCTGCTTTTGCCGTCGACAATGATGGATCACTGATGGGCGCTGGGCAGGCAGTCGATCACGATGGCCGTAGTGTCGATCCCCAAAGGCAGGAAAAACCCCATGTCCACGCGGTGGTTCTTTCGCCTGACAACCATTTTCTCTTTGTACCCGATCTCGGAACGGATAAGATCAACATTTATTCGGTTGACGCGGGGGCTACCTCACTGCTCAAACCGACGTCAACCCCGTTTGTTTCTCTGCCGGGTGGCAGCGGACCACGACACCTGGTCTTTCATCCGGATGGTAAAAACGCCTACCTGGTGAATGAGTTAAACGGAACCATTACTGCTTTTAAGTATCGGGACGGTAAGCTTCAGCCTTTTCAAACTATTTCCATGTTGGATGAGGGGTTCACGGGTGTTGTTGGCGCGGCGGACATACACGTTTCCCCCGATGGCAAATTCCTGTATGCCTCAAATCGGGGCGATGCGAATGATATTTCTACATATTCCATTCGCAAGAATGGGAAATTATCTTTTGTTGCGCGCCAGTCGACCCTGGGTAAGACACCTCGAAATTTTGTCATCGACCCCACCGGCCGATACCTTCTTGTCGCGAACCAACAGTCAAACGACATCTTTGTTTTTGAGAGAGATTTCACAACAGGGCTACTTACGTATACGGGAAAGAAAATCAACATTGACAAACCGGTCTGCCTGAAGTTTCTCCCGCGTTGATCTTTTTTTGCAACGCTCTATCCGACACCAGAGTCGTAATGATGAAGAACTGTATTACCGGAAAGCGGAGTTTTGAGTCCCGCGAGGTGGCTGAGGATGTGCTGATCGAACTTTGGGGTAAAAACGACTACACACCCGGTCAGGGGCCCGTGTCTGTTTATCAATGCGACGACTGCGGTTATTTTCACCTGACTTCCTCTGGCCCGATGAATGAAAGGCTTTCTGATTCGCTGAAGGACGGGACGATTACCAGGCTGAGGGAAGCCAACAAGTGGATAGAGAAATGGAAGCGAAAATAGGACGTCCGATCATTCCGATGATGAAGCGGATTATTCAATTTCACACTGCCTGACGCGTGGGCGCGTGCGGATCTGCAGATCATTCGATCCCTTTCCTCGGGGCACGCGTGGACACTCCAAGCGGCTGCAAATCATCGTCCTAAACGGCTTTACATCGCCATTCTGAAATTCAGACACTCCATGCTTAGCCGGTGGCATTGCATTTATCTCAACAGATGCAGTCAAAATAATCTACAATACCATTCACCATGAAGACAAGTGTTTCCGTTATCGTTTTAGGAGTTGTTGGACTTTTCCTTGAGGGGTGTTCAAACGACGGAAGGATCAGAGAAAGACCCAAGGACATCGAGCCCACTGGCCCAAAGAATGAGATCTATGAGCGGATTGTGGAGCAGTTTCCAGAGCACCAGAATGTGAGAGAGACTCTGGCGGAACTATTTAGTGAAACGGCGCGTAAGGAAGTGATTCTCACTAAGGAGTCGCCTGTCTACGTCACGTTTATCTCGGAAGGCGCAAGCCTGCCTAATACGTTTGGTTGGTACAGCTACCACAAGGACAGTAAGCCGACGTCTCCATCCACGTTGGAGTTGCACGTGTTGTTTCCGCACGTTTCCCATAACGTGCTCAACCAGGGCGACCGGTTACGGCTGGGCGAGGGAACATTTCCTCCGGGGACTGTCGTTGGCTTCTTTTTAATCATCAACGGGTGGCAGAACGGGACAGTTAACTATGATCGGGAGACCTTCTACACCGACCTGGCCTTTAATCCCGGGAATGCCCAACAGCACGTATTGTTCAAGCAAGGCGACCTGGGCGATATTGTCCTTGCCTTCGAGGACGTACTGACAACAGACAAGAGTGACCAGGATTATAACGACATCATTTTTACCGTGACAGATAACCCGAATGACGAGGAGGTGTCGAGTTTCGACACCACTGCCGTGGTCCATCTTTAGTCGGGATTTGGTCCGGACAAGGGACGGATTGGGTAAATGTCGCTACAGTTTGCTGCGTTCCGGGCTACATGTGAGTGGGCCAGGAGCGCGGCGTAGTTGTTGTTGAAAAGACTTTTACGCTTTGCCAATTTAGTTGAGAGGACGCTTCAATGCCCGTTTCCGGGATTATGACGTCTTCGGCGCTTAACATGTCGACCGCGGAAGTACTGCGGGTGGCACGGTTTTTTACGCCTGTGTATAAAATTCCATGATCTTCGGTGCAGGGAGAGGCGATACTGCCTTCACGGCATTAGAGGGGTGTCTATCGAGGACATACGCGCTGCGCCGATATAAATGCCATTAAAAAGAGACCCGTAATTCAACTTGAAACTCTTTGTTCTTCAAGCTTGGACCGGTGATAAGTGTTGGCATTTTAACCTGCTTAATTCGGCCAGGCTTTCGCGATCTGAGGAGCTGCGCGGACCGGTCGGCGATGTTCTAATAAAATCAAAAACTAACCAAAACGATAGCTTATGAAAACCTATGTTCTTATTGTAACCCTTTTTATGGGTTTGGCGTTCCTGGCCTGCCAGGACGCGAAGGTTGACGTACAAGATATTGAGAAAGACCTCACTTATTACAAGAGTGTTGGTGAGGAAATACCTTTCCAGACGGGTCTTGATTGGATTAACTTTTACCGCCAGAGCAATTCGGGTCGAACCGATTTGCTTAACGACTTATCGATCGCGGATGGTCAGTTGAATACGATGCTGGGCTCTGTGGATAATCTGGCGGGTGTGGCGTTTCATTACGGTTATGATGCGGATGGCAGCAAAACCGTGATTGCGATTCCCATTAATGAAGCCCTCAGCCTGTGGAGCGACATTCCGGGCCGGGTCTATTTAGATGCATCAACCGGAGCAGAGATCAGTCGCGCTGACGCTCAAGCTGCAGCTCAACGGTATCGCGATGCGCATCCAAATAGGATTTGGTTCCATTTCTTTGGCGCAGATGTGTTTAGCGAGATTTCAGGTTTACCATTCTTCAATTCGATAGAAGTCGAGCAGGCAGTAAATATTCTTGATCTGACTCCGCAGCTTCTGCTGGTGGTTTGGAATGAGTCGTTGCCGTCGGGACGGACGACCGGAGAGTTGGGGACCATTTATGACGCCTCGAACCCGTGTCCTCCCTGTGGTGTTCACGATTGACGAGACCGTTTCACTGATACCATGAGATCGGAATTACTCACGAATATTATCCGAATTGCTTCGAACGTTTCGCTGGCCATTCCTTTGGTTATCTACCTGATGAGGTTCAAATATGCAACCCGGCGAATTCACATCATCGGCATCCTGGTGATTGTGTCGGGTATCAGCGATCTCATCGGTTATATATTATCCAGTGACCAGCAATCCACCGTGGTATTGCTCAACACCTATTTTGCGGTGCTGTTTTTCCTGCTGACGTGGTTTTATTACGATATCCTGTTTCTCAACAACCGCCGGATGATGATTTGGATCGGGCTTGCAATTTACCTGCAGTCGTTTATCCTCACCACATTGTTCGTGCAAAGCTATCTTGAATACCAGACACTAATGTGGGTGATCACTGCCATTATTATGATCATCTACGGGATTGCCTATTTCTTCTATTCATTTTCGACAATCCCGATGTCGAACGTATTTGGATATAGCTTTATTTGGATCAACAGCGGGGTGCTGATCTATTTTTGTCTCTGCCTGTTTCTCTTTACGGTTGGCGATTATGCGTTAACGCAGCTGGATACGAAAACGAGCGCCATGGTGTGGAGCTTCCACAATGTGAGCAACTTATTGAAGAACATTCTATTTGCTATCGGAATCTACCTCCACAAGAGAAAGATTGCGGAATTTTGAGAACCCCGGAGGGCCGGTCCTGGTTCTCCGGGGTTTTTTTTTTGGCTTTATTTGAACTCCTCTTCAAAGCTGTCATTCCAGCGAAACGCATTCAGAATCCAGCCTTCGGGGTTTTTGTAAAACGTGAATATCAGACGGATCGCCGTGTTCTGAAACAGAATGCACCACGTCTCACGGATTGCAAAATCACCGACGTTTTGTTCATTAATCTTCACCACGCGCGACGCCGGAGCAAGCTGCTCGTGGAACAGGTTCATATATTCGATGCTCTTTTCCCGGACGTCGTTGAATTCGCTTTCAGAGACGGGCCAATAGGGCGCCATTAGGGTAAATGCGTCAGGAACGTTGTTCTTGCGAAACAACTCCGCCACTTCACCTGCAAATGCAGTCATCGCCGACTTATCCTTAAAGACTTGTTGAGCGTGCCCCGAAAGACCAATGGCCGTAAAGAGAATGATAAATAAGGCTTTGTGTTTCATAGTAAAGACGATATGTGTAGGATTTATTCTCTCCAAGACACTATATCGCGGCGAGTGTACAATGGAAAACGCGGTACCGATAATGAACGCTGCACACCGCGAGGCACTGCTTTCTGCCGATTGGCGAATGCGTCTTTTTTTTAGGCGGAAGGGGAGGTATCTTGTTGAATGTACAAGTTTCCGATAATCCGGTATCGTCGGTTCGCTGATGTCCCACTCGATGCACTGGAAAAGCTGAAATTTTCAGTTACGTTGTACGATTTTGATTGGCGATTCCTTTTTATCAATCGTTTTGCGCGGCAAGAGCTAAACCGGTCCAGTGAAGAATTAATGCACAAATGCCTATGGACCGAATTCCCTTCGTTGTTGGATGTTCCCGCGTTCCGTCAATTGAAAAGCGGTTGCGAAGCGGGAAGCGTAGTACGGGTGGAAACACTTTTTCCCCTGACGGCGAAACGGGTGAGCGTTACCACCTGCAAACTAGACGACTATTACTACCTGGCCGTGTCCGTTCTTCCCGACAAGGAGCAACTGATCGATGAATTGCGCAGTGAGCTTCGCCGGAAGAGTCAGGAAAAGTTTCGCCAGTGATTCCTTTAGTCAGGGTTTTCGCTCGAGGCCGTGCTAACTATTCCGAGTTTCTGCAGGATGAGGTCGGAGACATCGGTGTCCTCGTGGGCGAAAAGGAGCACATCCTGTCCGGCGATCGCGGCGCTCAGGATGAAAGTGTATCCGTTCTCTTTTCCAACCGCTTCAATGGCGTCGCCAAGTTTACTGTAGATCGGTGTCATAAGATCCTGGAACTTCTTTTCATATGCGGCCTGCGCGTCGAGTTTGAGTTGCTCGAGGCTTCTCGAGAGAATCTCCATTTCCCGTTCGGTGCTTGCCTTCACCGGTGGCAACATTGTGTCGACCGTCTTCACATATTCTTCGTATTTCCTTTGAAGCTCCGCCGTTTTCGTGTCGATCTTTTTGGCAAGTTGTGCTTCCGTGGCTTTCAGTTCAGACTCGACGGCGCGCATCTCGGGCATTCGACTTAGGATGTAATCTACGTCGGCATAGCTATTTTTGCAGGAACCTCCTGGCCAAATACGTACAATGCTGAGGTCAGGAGAATGATCGATAACGATGTCTTCATTTGATTAGCATGGGTTTAACAATATGATGGGGGACAACTCAGAAAAGTTCTTTTTCGTGCCGGCAAAATTGGGGCCAGGCGCGGCTGTCCTGGACGCCGGAAACGCCGTAATAGGAACCCTTCGGTCGTTAAAAAAGGCCATTGACTTGCCGACATTTTGATCGCAGATTGCCTTACTTGCCAACCCTAAGCTCATGAAACGATTTATTGCAACATTCCTGGCCATCTCGTTGTTTCTTGCGGGATGCTCGCGAAGCGAGAGGACGACCGCTGATACACCTCCGACGGCCGTCGCGCCCAAAGGTATGGCGTGGATACCGGGGGGTGAGTTTGTCATGGGTACGGATGAACGCGATGCATACGCGCACGAGCGACCCGCTCATCGCGTCAAAGTATCTGGATTCTGGATGGATTCGACCGAGGTGACCAACAGCGCATTCAGACAATTCGTCGAAGCGACAGGTTATGTGACCGTTGCCGAACGAAAGCCGGACTGGGAAGAAATTAGGAAATCACTTCCCCCGGGAACGCCGAAGCCCCCGGATAGCCTCCTCGTTGCGGGTTCCCTCGTTTTTCGAAAACCGGATCATCCGGTGGTATACAACGATATTTCACAATGGTGGGTATGGACACCCGGCGCCAACTGGCGTCACCCGGAAGGACCGGGAAGCGACCTCGACGGCCGATGGGATCACCCCGTTGTTCACATCGCATACGAAGATGCGATCGCGTATTGCGAATGGTCCGGCAAACGACTGCCCACCGAAGCTGAATGGGAGTTCGCTTCTAGGGGGGGACTGACTCGCGAGCGTTATGCCTGGGGTGCCGAATTCAGACCAGGTGGAAAACTGATGGCGAATACATATCAGGGCAGTTTTCCTGTCAATAATCTTTCTGAGGATGGGTTTGAGCTCACGTCCCCGGTGAAGAGTTTTCCAGCCAACGGGTATGGCCTGTTCGACATGATCGGAAACGTATGGGAATGGACAAATGATTATTACGACGTCAACTATTACAAAGCCCTCGCTGCTGAAGGGTTGGCGGTAGACCCAAAAGGCCCATCGCAACCGTTCGATCCGAACGAGCCATTTGCCATTAAGCGAGTGACCAAGGGCGGATCATTTCTCTGCGCCGATAACTACTGCGTCAATTATCGGCCCAGTGCGCGGCAAGGAACCTCGGTGGACTCGGGAAGTTCCAATATCGGGTTCCGCACAGTGAAGGACAGGTGAGGGAAATTGCCTGACAAAAGGCGACCACGCTACGCCTAACCTTTCTGGTTTGTATCTTGTGTCCTCATGAATTCCCCCCTCAAACAATCCCGTCCCTTCTTTCGTCGGGTTGATGCACCTAATGATCTTTCCGATGTAATCGAATGCTTCTGGATCGTTGAGGATGCTCAGGACACACCTCAGCGGAGAAAAATCATTCCGGACGGTTTTCCGGAAATCATTTTTCATTATGGTGATCCGTATCGGACCAATATCACGGGCACGTGGGAATTGCAGTCGGACAATCTACTTGCAGGACAAGGAACACGTCATTTCTATTTGGAGAATACGGGTGTGTCGGCCATGGTGGGCATCAAGCTCCGGCCGACAGGAGTGACGCGCCTTTTCGACTTGGATATGTCGACCGTTACAGACCAGGTGGTTGAGGCGCGTGAGGTCCTCGGCGATCGGGTGACGCGATTTCAAGAGGTGGTCCGGGAATGTTCGACGCACGATTCTCTGGTAGCCAATCTCGCGGACGAATTGAGGACGTTAAAACGATCTCCCACGCGAGGGACAACGGGTATTGAGAACGCGGTTGCGCTGATTTTTCGCGAACGGGGTATGGTTCCCGTTGGGTCTGTGGCGACGACAATCGGGGTAGGGGAACGACAGGCGGAGCGGTTGTTCAGAAAATGGATTGGTCTCGGGCCGAAGGCGTACTGTCGAATAGTCCGGTTTAATCAAGTTTTCCGGTTAGTCACCACCCGATCCGTTCCCTGGGCGGAGATTACTTACCTCACCGGTTACTACGATCAATCACATTTTATTCGTGACTTCCGTGCCTTTACCGGGGAAGACCCGTCGCAGTACTACTTCGAGGAAAAGAATATGGCCAACTTCTTTCTACGGAAAGTGGACGGGTTTGAGTAATGTCGGATTTGTACAATACAAGCGACTCAACCGTTCATAATTTTGGCCTAAAACACCAACTGCTATGAGATTTCTCTTTTCTATCGTGCTTGTGGCGGCGGCGAGCTGCCAGAGTGTCGGGCAAACTCGTCTAGCCAAAGAACTTGAAAAACTTTCGTGGATAGAAGGACAATGGAATCGGACCAATGTGCGTGAAGGAAGGACTGCTTTTGAAAAATGGGTGGTTGAATCCCCAGGCAAACTCAGTGGCCTGGGTATTACCCTTCGGGGCGCGGATACCGTCTTTGTAGAAAAACTCGCTATTGTCCTGGAAGCCGGAGATGTCTATTACGTCGCGGATGTCCCGGAAAATCCCAATCCGATCAAATTCCGTTTTACGGAACTGAACGATGGAGGGTTTGTCTGCGAGAACCCGCAACACGACTTTCCGAAACGGATAGCCTATGTCTTAAGCGGCGACAACCTGAAAGCGACGATTTCGGATAGCACAAAGTCAATTGATTATTTGTTTGTCCGTGGGAAGGAATAGAGCGGCCTTCGTTTAGGGTTGACCACCCTCTACATTCTTCACTGATCCTACAACCTCGGATGGGATGTGAGGCGTAAAGACATGATCATGAATAAAAAAGCAGGAGACTGAACCGAGTCTCCTGCTTTTTTTCCTGGGATATCCTATTACCTAACAAACACAAACTTGTGTCGTCCGGCAATGGAGGCCACGCGTCCCGGTCCGTAGGTTGTATCGTCCCAATCGAACGACAAGGTCAGTTTTGTTTCACTAATCTCCTCTACGTCGATAACCAACTGCGCATCACGCACGATCTGCGTTATATCCGTGTTCCCGAGGGCCCACGTTCCCGACGATGGCCACAACGGTTCTCCGTTGGTAGACGAGTAAGTTTGCGTTCCAAACTGAAGTGTGAGTCCCTGGAAATCGGAAGATTTGTCGACGTCATCGATGAACACCTCGCTTATGGTCCAGGTCGTCTCGATGAGTTTTCTGAATTTTTCCTCGGCAGAAGGATCGTCGTCCTTTTTGCACCCAGCCGTATGGAACGCGGTAAGGCCAACCAGTACAAGACCGGCCATCCGCATCATCATGTTTTTCATATTCATGTTTAGTTTGATCGTTTTTGAATTTTGATCACCTGGGATCGCGCTCCCTGACGGATTGTGAGCAAATAGAACCCATCGGCGTAGCGCTCGAGGTTGAGCGTGATCTCATTCACCCCTTGTGCACTGCGTTGTTCGAATACACGACCCATCACGTCGGTCACGACAATATCGGCCGGCTTGATATGATCAAGACTTTCAGCCCTGACAACGAGTTGTGATTTGGTCGGGTTCGGATATACCGAGATCAGGGGTTCACGCGACGTTTCGAGGGAGGTGATGACGATGAGCTTCGCTTCCGAGAGCTCGCTTTCGCATCCTGCCAAAGCTACTTGCACCTGGTATGACCCGGGCTCATCGACCAAAAGCGTGTTTGCCGTTTCTCCCTCCAGTAGTTCGCCATCGCGATACCATTGGTTGCCATCTTCGTAGCTCGACGTGAGTACGGGTTGGGAATGGTCTTCAAAGGACTCGGTGATGACGGGTTTTGCTGGGATCGCATTTACTATTAACAAGGCCTCATCACTTGTTGCCGAACCGCACACGCCGGTCACAACGACGCGGTACTCCTTGCCGTTGAGTGCAGTTGGCGCCTCGTTCAGTACAAGCGTCGGAGCGTTGACGCCGCCGATTACCGGTGAGTTTTCGAGGTCAACAAAACCAGCCTCGCCATTTTCATGCCATTGATATTCAAGGTCACTGCCGCTGGCTTCAACGGTGAGCGATATATCGGAGCCCTCGCAGACTGTGACGTTGACCGGGTTCGTAATAATTTCAACGTTGTTATCTACACTGAGTGTGACGGCGTCAGACTGAACATCATCGCCGCACGCCGCGGAGACTACTACCCTGTACTCCAGTTCGTCCATTTCTCTATCTACCGACGACAATTTCAACGTATTCGTGCGGGTACCGGAATAGGTGTCGTTTTCTGCGAGGTCTGTGAACCCAGCACCGGAATTTACCTGCCATTGGTAGTTCAATTCGGATCCTGTAGCCGTTGTGGTGAAGGCACCTTCACTACCCGCGCAGACGGTCAGGTCCTCGGGCTGCGATGTGATTGTTGCTGGAATTTGCACCGTGAGGGATGCGGCATCTGATATTATTTTACATCCGTTGTTGGCCACGATCGCTCTGTACGCATGACCATCCAGTGGTGCGTTGGTGCTGCTGATCGTTAGTGAGGCGGTGTTTGCGCCATCATAAACGTCATCGTCGGAAATGTTCGAAAAACCCGAGCCGTCGTTCACCTGCCACTGGATGGAAGTGCTCCCGGTGGTGGTGACTGTCATCGCAACTTCATTGCCTTCACAGGTAATTTGATCCACAGGGTTGGCTGTGATAATCGGGTAGGTGGATTCGCCGAGCGTAGCTGCATCGGAAGTAATGTTACTTACACAATGTCCTTCGATGACCACCCGGTATTCATTGCCATTTAATCCGGCGGGATCAGAGATCGTAAGGGCGGGTCCATCGGTGCCGGAATAGATGCCGCCTTCGGTGAGGTCGGAGAAACCCGAACCGGAATTCTCCTGCCACTGATAGTTCACGCCAGGAGCGCTGGCTTCAACATTGAATTTAAGCGCTCCACCGTCGCAGGTGGATGTACTTACAGGCTGAGTGGTGATTACTGGGCTATCGCAATAGACGATCCGTGCTATGCGGTTGCGTCCCGTTGAATTGTAGCTGGTAAAGTATCCGGCGGCAATGAGCTTTCCGGTCTCCTGAAGCGCGATCGCTGTAACATCGTCGTTGAATCCTGTTCCGCTCTCAAATGAATCGTCGATGGAGCCATCGGTGTTGAAGCGGAAAAGTGCACCACTCGAAAACGCCGCGATGATTTTGCCGTGGGCCTGGACTACGATATCGTTGATCGAGCCATAATCCGAAACGGAGTCGGCAGGCACAAATGAGGTATCCAGCGTACCGTCGCCCCTCAGCATAGCGATACGAGCGCGTGCCGCACCATTGAAGTCGGCGAATGCACCAGCGGCGATTATCCTGCCATCGGCGAGGACGACGATCTTGTAAACGTTGTTATCAAAGCCTGTTCCGACATTGAAAGTGGCATCTATGGAGCCATCCGCGTTGAGACGACACATTCGATTGACGGCGGTACCGTTAAAAGAGCTGAACCTTCCGCCGACGAGAACTTTATCATCTGACACAAGCGCAACCGCATGGATAATCTGATCAAATCCGGTGCCGGGATCGAAATCAGTGTCAAGAGAGCCATCCGAATTCAACCGCGTAATGCGATTGCGTGAAACCGAATTGAAGGAGGTGAAATCTCCGCCAACAATGATTTTTCCATCCGACTGAAACGCGAACGAACGTGGAGTTTGATTGAAACCGCTTCCCGGGACGAACGAAAGATCGCGTGACCCATCTGTTTCGAGACGTATGATCTTATTAGTAGGGGAAACAAATTGACCGCCGACAAGAATTTTGCCATCGGGTTGTATCCCGAATGCATAGACGAAGTTGCCGAGATTTAGTCCCGTTTGGAATTCGGTATCACGACTGCCGTCGGGGTTGATGCGAATGAGGTAACCTTCTGATTCCCCGTTATAGGAGATGAAGCGACCGCCAACCAACACCTTGCCATCGGATTGTACCGCCAATGCAAAAATGTCGTCCTGAAACCCGGTTTGCTTACTGAAGTTCTCGTCGACGCTGCCGTCGGCCTTGAGTTTCGCGATGCGCATTCCGAAGGTACCTCCGAAGCTGCTGAAGTTGCCTACGACGACAATACCTCCATCATGACCAATAGCGATGGAGGAGATGGAACTGCCATTATTGGTACTTGGGTCAAACCCGACATCTATGGAGCCGTCGGTCTCGAGCCGAGCGACACGACGACGCGTCACGCCACTGGCTTGGGTGAAGTCGCCGGCGAGAAGGATCTTGTCGTCCCCATCGACGATGATCGTTGTTGCTGCGGCGCTCAGTGAGCCGGTGAATTCTCCATCGAATGAACCGGTGGCTTCAATTCGACAAAGGTTTGTCACGGTTTCACCGTTGTAGTCGGAGAAATTCCCACTAGCGATTATTTTTCCATCGGGCTGGACTGCCAATGATACTACCTTTCCATTGAAGCCGGTTCCGGGGTCGAACGCCTCGTCGAGGGCGCCATTCGATTGCAGACGGACAATGCCACCGCGGGCGGTTCCGTCGTAGGTGGCGAATTCGCCTCCGACAAGAATGCGTCCGTCGTCCTGTAATGCGATGGCGTTGACCGCGCCGTCGAAACCGGTGCCTGTGTTGAACTCCGTGTCAAGATGGCCATTTTCATCAAGGCGCACCAAGGGCGCGACGTTTGTACCATTGAACGTACTGAAGGTTCCCAATACGAGGATCTTGCCATCGTCCTGGACGATAATTTCCGAAACTGTCGAGTTAAATCCGGTTCCGGGATCGAATGAAGCGTCCAGTGTTCCATCGCTGTTGAGTCTCGCGATTCGACTACGCGCTGTGTTGTTCACGGACGTAAAAACGCCCCCGATCAGAATCTTTCCGTCGTCCTGGATCGCGATGGCGTAGACATCATGTCCGACCAGGGCCGAGAACTCCATGTCTATTTCTCCATCGGGATAGATGCGGACAATCTTTTGAACGAGGTTGTCGTTGTACTCGTTGAATGAGCCACCGATGAGGAATTTTCCGTCCGGTTGTGCTTTGACCACGCGGACGGTGCTGATCCAGAAACCGCTTCCCGAACCGAATCCCGCGTCGCCGGGGTTGAAGCTCGGGTCGTTGGTTCCGTCCAGCGCCGAGAGCGGGATGGACAGGAGGTACAACAGCATCGTACCGACCAGAGCAATCATTAGTCTGTTTTTCATGTTGGGGTTGAAGAATGGTTAACACCACGATAGTACGGCAAATTGTCCTTTGGGTCGCGAAGAGGAGGTAGACGCGTGGTGTACAATGGGAGAAGGAAAGCGGATTTTTCCCATTTTCAGCCTGTTTTTCGGGTAAGCAAGTAGGGTGACCGTTAGGTACAATAAATTGGCGTGCAGCCTTATTTGCAGAACCAGGATTAAGGCGCGGTAGGAAAGGCCGGGCTGACATAATGGGTTGCCAGGTGTTTTTCTACTGCCGGACAACGGCTAACTTCGCAGCTTGCAACCTCGTAAATTCTTGAAATTGGCGTGACATGATTTCGCATGCCCTTCATCAACACAACGGTCAAGACATCGCGGAGATCCAGGGTGATGTCACCATACGGGATGCGGGACAATTTCTCGAATTGATGATGAACCTGCCGGCGGAAAGGATCATTCTGCACAAGCGCAACCTGGACCAGTCGTTCTTTGACCTCAGAACGGGGCTGGCTGGGGAGATCCTGCAAAAGGTGGTAAACTATCGGTGCAGGCTGGCCATCGTCGGCGATTTTTCGGTGTATGAAAGCAAGAGTCTCCGCGACTTTATTTACGAAAGCAACAGGGGCAACACCGTGATGTTTCTTGATTCGGTGCAAACGGCCCTGGCGCGGTTGGCCTAGCATGGACCCTGGCCGCGATTCCAGCCGGTCATGTATGCCTTCGTATGTAGAACGGGTTCATTCGGTTCGAGGGCCAATCTATGCGTGCTTTCTTGGAACCGGCTGTGTTGCCGCACACAGGGCCTTTGGACGAGAGGAATAACTTTCGGAGTGCATTGTACGGAACGGCATCTTTGCACATATTTGCAACTCCTTCGCCGGAGCGTTGACGGGTCAGCCCTAAACAGAGCCATGTTTTTCCCGCTGTCCTTAAGTGCTTCGGCGAAGCCAAGCCTGAGTGGCGGAACTGGTAGACGCGCACGACTCAAAATCGTGTGCCGCAAGGCGTGCCGGTTCGATTCCGGCCTCAGGTACTTGTCAAACCTCCGAATCTACCTCGGAGGTTTTTTTTTGTACGGGGACGGTCCACGGACGACGGTTCACCGGTGGCGGCCGACGGACATACTTTGTCCGGTCCGTTTTATTGTGAGGTGGTGCGCTCCAGGCAATGAAGGGTCGACCGAGGAAGGAACCTGGAGGTCTTAATCTACCTAAAACGGGGTGGCGTCAAGCGTCGGTAGCAAGATTGTTAAAATCTCGCACGATTGGTCGGGTAAAGCGCTTTCGCGGAGTTTCCCTCGACTCATCCCGAGTCGCTCGAGAGCCGATCGGAGTTGTACCGAGTATCGCTCGGGATCATTCGGCATTCGCCTCACTTTGGAATCGATTTTATCCAAATCTCCCTCAATACACGCGGCATCCAAATGTTTTTTCGCCCTGGCGAGGTGATAGCGACGCGGCGTCGGAAATCAGGGCGACTCCTTCGTGAACTGGAATTGGCCTCCTCCCTGTTTGAGGATAAGGCTTTTGCCGGTCGTGTCGAACTCCATGACGATTCCCGCAGGAACGAACCGGAACTTCCCCGGCCCGGTAGCTTCCAGGGGGAATGCAGATTGACCTGTGGCCTGCGCAGACAGTGCGTTGCCGTTGCGGGTGACGGTGATCTTCAACGGCAACTGTGTGGATGCATAGGTGCCGACGTAGTTGTCGAGTTCATCGGCAACGGCGTCGTATTCGGCGAAACTGGGAATGTTGTAAGGTTCGTTGTAGGCTGCGCTGAGCAGGACGATAGCGACATCGTTGATGCTCATGGCGGTGCCGTTGAATGTGATTGCAAAAGCAACATCACCATCCGGAAAATGCCCGAACATGGAGTTGAACGCATCGATGCCTCCTGTATGGCCGTAACCCGCCCGGTGCTGAAACGGAAAGCGGAAAAGTCCGAGACCGAAGTTATCGCGAATGGTCTTCATTTCTGCCACGCTTCCCTCGCTGACGATCTTGTTCTTGAATAAGGCATCAGCAAAACGCACCAGATCGGAAGGCGTAGAGACGATCGCGCCGGCCCCCAGGGGAATGGACATATCTGTCTGGGGCGATGGTTCCCAACTTCCGTTGAATCGATAGGATTCGCATTCGTTGTTCGCCGCATTGATCCTCCCTCCCATATGGGTGTTGTGGAGATTAAGGGGCTTCGTGATATATTCTTCCAACAATTTTGCATAGGGTTTTTTGAATGTCTTCTCCAGAATAAAGGTCAGGAGGATGAAGGCGGAGTTGCTGTATGATGCTTTGCTGTCGGGATCGAAA
>CAZIAG010000029.1:0-15806 GCA_964537375.1 uncultured Roseivirgaceae bacterium | reverse complement strand
AGCGCGGCCATTTCACCACCTCTGGCTTCGTGAAAGATCTTGCCTGGCTCGGCATCCTGAAAATCATTGAAATCCGTTGCCTGTGTATGCGCCAGGTAAACAAGGACGCCACGCGCCAGTTCGGGTTCTACCCATAGACATTGGAGGGCTGTGATTATGCCGTCGCGTCCGAACGGCGTACTGTACCAGGGAACACCGGCGTAGGGATAGAGACCATGCGGCGTCTGACTGGTCATCGTGAAGAGATCCGATTTTGAACGTTTTATCCAGTCGTTGAACTGCTCGTTCGACGTAGTGATATCGGCGCAATACCGGTTGATCCGTTCCATATACATGTTCATGGCCGTACGCGCGCCGTCAAAAGGCAGTCTTACCAGATCGTTTTGCGTTTCTCCCATCGCGATGTCGATGAGGATTTCGCGCTCTTCCTGGGGACCAACATCAATATTCCACACGACTGTACCGCCGCGGATCTCATCCGGCGAGGGTTCGAAGTGTATTCTCGTCTTGCGGACGACGTCATCGAGACCGCGGTAAGCGAATGTGACAGCTCCGTCGCTTTGTTGCGTTGGAAGTCGTTCTCCCTTTCTTTCGCGTACCTGGCCGCGAATTTCAAAGATGTCGGCGAAGTCGGCTTCGTAGCGCATCTCTACCCTGAGGCGTTCAGGCTTGAGGTTGAAGTTTTTCAACCGCATTTTTTCATGATAGGTCGATTCCCATAACAGTTTGGTTCGTTCAATATGGATGCTGCCAAAGAGCAGCAACTCGCCTCCGGGCTTCGGCAGGTCGGGATTAGTCAGATCGACGATCAGCATTTGGTTGTCGTCGCGTGGTGTCGAACTTAGAAGCAGGGGCCTGACGCCATTCACTTCGAGATCCATTCGCGACACAAACCTGGTTCCGTCGTGGAATATACCTTGTTTTCCCTGTCCGATCTGGTGGATGTCTCCGTGCCAGCCAAAGATGGCAAAGGAGTCACCTTGTTTGAGCACCATGGTCCGCTGATCGGCAAATGACGACGTGGCGAGTATGTAGAACTGGTTCTCAACTTCAATGATGTTCATGCCTGCATTATTTTTACATCGACGCTTGGATACTTCGGTTGTAATACCTGTCGATACACATCAACGTAAGCGGATGCCATCGCCGTAGCCGTAAACCTTTCTTCGAAACTCCGACGGCATTCGATTCGATCGATCAGGTCGATGGTCTTCACGGCCTTGACCGCTTGATCGCAATCATCGAGAATAAAACCGTTCCGCCCGTGTTCAAGGATTTCGGCAACACTGCCTTGCCGGAAGGCAACCACGGGGGTGCCACACGCGAGTGATTCGATCATTACGAGTCCGAAGGGCTCTGGCCAGCTGATCGGGAAGAGCAACGCCATGGCATTCCCAAGGAATTCCTGCTTTTCATGCTCGTCGATCTCGCCGACAAACTCAATCAAGGGATGTCGCATCAGCTTTCGTATCTTCCGCGCGTAGTATGGTTTGTCCTTGTCGTCGATCTTGGCGGCAATCCTCAGGGGTATACCTGATCGTATTGCAATATCGATGGCCTTGTCGACTCCCTTCTCCGGGGAGATTCTTCCCAGGAAGGCCAGGTATTTTCCCGGCGCGTACGAAGGCTTGAAAAGCTCAACCGGCAAACCGTGATGCACGTTGCCAACCCAGTTGAGGAGCGGAAGCGGTGCACGCTGGGCTTTGGAGATGGAAACCACGGGCATCTCAGAAAACGCGCGGTATACCTTTTCCATTACGGGTATACTTAGTCTGCCGTGGAGGGTTGTGATGTGGTTGACGGGATTTGCGCGAGACAACGGGTAGTGAAGGTAATCGATGTGGTAGTGGATAATGTCAAAGTCACTTAACTGTTCCTGTATCATCTGGAGCATCAGGATATGATGTGCGTACTTGTCATCACAGTTCTTTCTCAGGCGGAGTGACTCGGGAGTTGCTGGGATTAGTCGGGCACTTGTTTTCGAATCTCCGCTAGCGAACAAAGTAACTTCGTGGCCCATGGTCACTAGCTCTTCCGTTAGGAATGATACAACCCGCTCGGTACCGCCGTAATATTTGGGCGGAACACTTTCATCCAGCGGCGCGACCTGTGCGATGCTTAAAGAATTGATTTGCATGTTTTCCGTTTATCACGTCAGCCGTCGGGCTGGTCCGGGTCATTTACCCTGACTTGAAAAAATTCTTATTCCCGCTCACGCAAGTTCAACGATTGCAGAAATAGGAAGTCGTTCGCCCGAACAGACTGTGGCGAAGGGAGTGTTTTTGGGTAACGGGCGGCTGAGGAAGACCGACGTCCGGCTTTAGTTCTTTTTCTTGAGGCTGTTGAAGAACTTAACCCAGTTGAACGCGTTCAGGAATGGATTGGTGACGGGCATATATTTGTCACCGTGGGAGGCAGCCCATTGGTCGAGTGTATAACGTTGATTCATCGGTCCGTCCATTGGAGCGGTCTTCAGCATGAGGGCGAGCAATTCCTCGTTGAGGTTGTCCTTTTTCATCAGGTCGTCGGGTGGAAGGTTGAGCGCCAGCACCGCTTCTTTAAACACCTCTTCCGTAGGGTAAGGCATGATGACAACCTCCTTCAACACGGTCACATCCTCAACCATCGGAACTACAATGGTGAGATACTCCGGCGCGGATTCCGGTACAATGTAGTGCTGACGTTTATAACCGACCGAGCTGATAACAATACTATCTCCCACGAGAACAGGCAGGGAGAAAAACCCGACGGCATTGGTAGTAACTCCTCGCCCGGCCTTTGGGATATAGACATGCACGCCCGGTACGGGGCCCGTCAGCGTGTCGATCACCACGCCGGAAAGCTGGATGACGCGCTTCTGTTGCTGCGCCTCAGCCGTATGCGTCAGGATGATTCCGCCAAAAAACGCAATTATGGATAGAAGGAGATATTTTTTCAGACCCGAGGTCACCCGAAAAGATTTAACCCATAAATATAAAAATAAGGCCAAAGACAGCCTAATTTATTACTTTGCTCGCCTAAAATAAGATGCGAAATGCGGCTGAAAAGTTTCAATTTGACGCTCGGATCGCAGATTTTCAAAGCCTGTGCTGAGGAGTCCCGTGTGCGCATCCTTCATCTTATTTTTGTTAACGGCGAAATGTGTATCTCGGACCTGGAAAAGATCCTCGATTTTACACAGGCAAAAACGTCCAGGCACCTAATCTATTTGAAGAATTCCGGGATCGTTACCTCCCGGCGTTATAACAATTGGGTTTTTTATCAGATTAAAGAAGAGGTTCTTGAAATTCTTAAGCAGATTTTTCAGTTTCTAAAACAAGACCGGCAGTTGCAGCACGACCAGCAGATATACCAGACGCTATTTTCGAACAGGGAACTGGTATTGAATAAACTGCAAATCCAGGCGTGGCAGCGGGCGGGGTAGGAATCATTATGCACCGTTATAGATGTATCTTTTTTGACCTTGACCACACCCTGTGGGACTACGAAACCAACAGTTGTGATACCCTGAGAGAACTTTACCATGCATACGGGCTTTTCGACCGCGGTGTGCACTCAATCGATGCCTTTCACCAGCAGTTTCGTGTCGTGAACACCGAGCTTTGGGACCAGTTCGATCGGGGCATGATCACCAGCCGGACGATCAGGGAGGAACGTTTCAAACGTATTCTTGGTTACTTCGGCGTCTGCGATGACCGCCTTTGTGAAGATCTCTCGGTAGAGTATCTCTACTGCTGTCCGCAGAAAGGCAACCTGGTACCTCATGCCCTGGAGACGCTCGAGTACCTTTCCAAAAGCTACTCAATGACCGTGGTGACCAACGGGTTTGATGAAATTCAAAAGGTTAAGCTGGCGGCAGGAAACCTGAACCGCTACTTCGAGCACATTGTGACTTCAGAAAAAGCGGGTCAGCGGAAGCCGGCCAGGGAAATTTTTGAATACGCGTTGAATGCAAACGGAGCCACTCGCGAAGAGGTGGTTATGATCGGCGATAACCTGCTCACGGATATCGCGGGCGCACAAAACGCTGAGATCGACGCTGTCTTCTTCAACCCTGAGAGAATAGCGCATAATGTCGAAGTGAAACACGAGATCCAATGCTTGTCGGAACTTCGGAGCATATTGTGATCGCCGATTTTAGGAATGGAGGTACACATGAACACGTCAGCGCTTCGGTACGTTGTGCCCTGGCTTGCGCTTAATTGCGTCGGGGCAAGCACGTGAACACATCAAACCGATTTATTACTTTTGCACGCAAATAAACCAGGACCGACATGTCAAAAGGATTCTTTAACGTACCCACTCCAAAAAATGAACCGGTATTGAGCTACGCCCCCGGCACAAAAGAACGCCGACTTCTCCAGGACGCGATCGCGGAGGCACGCTCCAAAGAAATTGACGTCCCCATGTATATCGGTGGGCAAGAGGTACGTTCGGGAACAAAAAAGAAAATTGCTCCCCCGCACGATCACAAACACGTTCTCGGCTATTATCACCAGGGCGACAAATCGCACGTCGAGCAGGCGATCCAGGCGGCGCTTAATGCGCGTGAACTGTGGGCCAATATGAGTTGGGAACACCGCGCCAGTATCTTCTTGAAGGCAGCAGACCTGTTGGCCGGACCGTGGCGGTATAGGATTAATGCGGCGACCATGTTGGGCCAATCGAAGAATGCCTTCCAGGCGGAGATTGACTCGGCCTGTGAGCTGATCGATTTTCTGCGTTTCAACGTCTACTACATGACGCAGATATATCACGAACAGCCGGAGTCGTCACCCGGGGTTTGGAATCGTATCGAATACCGTCCGCTTGAAGGATTCACTTTTGCGTTGACACCGTTCAACTTTACGGCCATCGCGGGAAACCTTCCGACCAGCATGGCGATGATGGGCAACACCGTGGTGTGGAAACCTTCAAATACGCAGATCTATGCAGCGAATATCATAATGCAGGTGCTGCGTGAAGCAGGTCTTCCCGACGGCGTGATCAACCTGATCTACGTAAGTGGTCCGGATGCGGGAGAAATTATTTTTAATCATCCTGACTTCGCCGGTCTTCACTTTACGGGTAGTACCGGCGTGTTTCAAAGTATGTGGAAGACCATTGGCGAAAACATTCATAAATACAAATCGTATCCCCGAATCGTGGGCGAGACCGGTGGAAAGGATTTTGTCGTGGCGCACAAGAGCGCCGATGCGAAGGAGGTGGCGACGGCCTTGTCACGCGGGGCGTTTGAATTCCAGGGGCAAAAATGCTCGGCGGCGTCACGGGCATACATCCCGTCGAATATTTGGGACGATGTAAAAAAATACCTCCTCGACGATATCCGGAGTTTCAAAATGGGTGGAACCGAAGACTTCGGCAACTTCATTAATGCTGTAATTGACGAAAAGGCGTTCAATTCCATTGCCAGGTACATCGACGACGCCCGGAGTAACCCAATGAACGAGATCATTGCAGGCGGCAAGTATGACAAGTCCCAAGGGTACTTTATCGAACCTACGGTGATCCTTACCAAAGATCCGTCTTCGGTAACCATGTGCGAAGAAATATTTGGCCCTGTATTGACCTTATATGTTTACGATGCGGAAAACTTTGAACAGACACTGGAGCTGGTCGATAAGACTTCGCCCTATGCGCTGACGGGATCGATTTTCGCGCGCGACAGGTTTGCGATCGAACTGGCGACGAAGAAACTGGTCAATGCCGCAGGAAACTTCTACATCAACGATAAGCCTACTGGTGCGGTGGTTGGACAGCAGCCCTTTGGTGGTGCACGCGGTTCCGGAACCAACGACAAGGCAGGAGCGAAGGTCAATCTGCTTCGTTGGGTGTCGATGCGAACGATCAAGGAAACGTTCGTCCCCCCGGTTGATTACCGGTATCCTTTTCTGGAGTCGTGAGAAGGTAATTTTACCGTTGCGTTCAACGAAGTCTCGGAAGAAATCGACCAACCAATATGAATGATGAATTTCGTTTCTTTCTTTAGTTGCGCCAAAGTACTTTGTGATCAAAAGTAAATACCCAAAAAAATAAGCAGGCTTACTTTTGTTGTTTAACGACGGCTTCGAGCGCATCCAGGTGTTTCCTGAACGCGGTTCTTCCTTTTTCCGTGATCTTGTATTTCGTATGCGGCTTGCGGTCGACAAAGGTCTTGGAAATGGAAATGTATTTTTCCTTTTCCAATGCCTTGATGTGCGACGCCAGGTTTCCATCGGTGATGGCGAGCATCTCTTTCAGCGTATTAAAGTCGGTGACGGAATTAGCGATCAGCACCGACATGATCTGCAAGCGTATCCGGTGTTCCAAAATTCGGTCGAGCTGTTCGAAAGGATTCTTCACTGGTCATACTTTTTATACATGATGGCTCCATAAATAATGTGGAGCACACCGAAACCGATCGCCCAAAAGAGCAGACCGTAACCGGGATTCAACGCGCAGACCAGCCCGAGGGTGATCTCGAAAAATCCGAGGTACCGTACCTCGTCGAATGTATTTGAACTGCCGTTAATAAGGGCCAGTCCGTAAAAGATGAGGCACGCCGGCGCTGCAAGTCCGTAATGCCCCGTATAAAGCATAATGAGAATAAAAAGTCCGCCCGTAACCAATGGGATCAGCATGTTCACCAACATATTACGGCTGGCGGTGTTCCAGAGTTTGACGCCATTGCGCCTGGCTTTCCGATTCGATAACCAGAGTACCGTAGCCAGGGAGGCGATGAGCACGGCCGCGGCAATAGCCAACAAAGGGATGAGCACTTCACTGCTCTGTACCGACTCGGTTCGATAGGAAAATGGAGATCGCGGGTATTGAATGAGCCTGTACGCCGCCGCAGCGCCGGCCAATGCATAGATACCTGCCATCACGCCCGACAAGCCACTCAGCGAAATGAACTTGGCGGAGCGCTCCATCATGGTCCGGATGGAAGCGATATCTTTTTCGTATTCCTTGATCGGTTTCATTGAAAGTACTTTGATCTTAAAAGTTAGTCAGAAGAATGGAAATGAACAAGCGGCGGGAGGATCTTTTCGCATGGGCCTCCGGCCTTCACGAGCTGCCTGAGGTGAATGTCACGCAAAGCTCGCCAGGACGCAAAGGGAGACGCAAAGGAGACACGCCGTGGGCTGTCATCTGTCGACCGTCGACTGTCGACAGACGACAATGCAATACGTCAGTCGTTGGAGACCGTCCGCCTTTCCAGCTGCTGAAGACGTTGTGGCTCCGGCACCTGCGGTAGTCCGCCCATCAATACCTCCACAGCCTTCTCCAGTTGTTCATCGCGTCCCTTCACCAGCATCTCGTAGGTATTCCGCACGAGGATATCCGGTTCGAGCTGGTTGTTCTCGAGATATTTGCCATCCGGACCAACCATACCCACCTGCGGTATGCCGAACACGAGCGTAGGATCGATCTGCCTTTCCCACCACACGGCCGTCCCGGTTCCGGGTACGGGCATTCCAATGGTCTTTCCGATCTCCCGGGTGGAAAAGGCAAACGGGAACATGTGTGCATCGGAGTAGTTTGCTTCCCCGATCAGCACCACGGATGTCCTGGTCCATTTGCGTTGGGGTTCAAAACCAATCACCTGGCCGCGAGGCACTACGTCGAGGTATTTTTTGCCGCTCAGGAAGGTCACCAGATCATCATGAAGCCATCCACCGCCGTTGGAGCGGGTGTCGACGATCAGCGCTTCCTTGTTGGCATGTTTACCCAACGCTTCTTCGAAGACAACGCGGTAACTCGGGTCGTTCATTCCGCGAACATGGAGGTATCCTACTTTTCCGTTTGAAAGGCTGTCGACCTGGTGGGCACGCCGTGCCACCCATCGCTGGTAAAGCAACTCGCGCTCTTCGCCCAGGCCAATGGGCTTCGCCACCTCTTCCCACCTCGATTTGGTGGTGGGGTCATAGAATGAAAACAGCGTATTCTGATCGGCTTTCCGGTTAAGGAACTGAAAGTAGTCATTGTCGGCCGCAATGCGCTGGTTGTCGATCATCTCCAGGATGACGCCTTTTTTCACCCGCGATTCTGACCGGTCGAAGGGGCCTTTCGCCAATACCTCGGCGACTCGCAAGCCTGCACCGTCAAAGCCTGAGTCAAAGATCAACCCCGTCGCAGCGGTTGCGTCCTTGTTTTCCTGGCTCGGATTATGTCTGCACCCGGTGTGAGAAGCGTTCAGTTCTCCCAACATCTCACTCAACATCTCGGCAAACTCCCAGTTGTTGCTGATGTGAGGGAGAAACCGGGCATACTCGTTCTTGTAAAAATTCCAGTCGACGCCGTGCATGTCGACCACGTAAAACTTCTTTAGCGTCTGCCGCCACGCATGATCAAAAATGTAGGCGAGTTCGGCCTGCTTGTTCAGCAACATCTCGCCGTTGATCTGGATGGTCTCTTTTTTGCTGGACTCGATCGTCACCTTTACCGGTTTCCCGTCGGCCAACAGGAAGAGGTGTTTCCCTTCTTTATCCATGTGGAGATCGGATGCGCTGTTGCCAACCTTGGTAATGATCTTCGTCTCGCGTGTGCGGAGGTTTGTTACCCACAGGTCGGCTCCCTTTTCAAAACGCGCCAGGTAATACATCTTCTCTCCATCGGGAGAGATCACCGCATCGTACAGCAACGCAGAGTGTATGCTCAGCCTGGCCTTCCGGTCTTCCAGGTTGCGAAAATCGATCTCAACGGGTTCGATCGTGTCTTTGGCCGCATCCTTTTCGTCCTTCTCTTTGTCTTTCTTCTCGCGCTCTTTCAGCAATTTGTAATCCTCGTCGCTGAGCTTGTACCGGTCGAATGCCGCCTGCGTAAAGAACATGCCGTACACATCCGACTGCGCGCCCCAACTGGCGTGGTTCTTCATGCCGTCGCGGTCGGTGAACCAGATCATCATCTTGCCACCCATCATCCACCGGGCACTCCGGTCTTCAAAACCGCTGCGCGTAAGGTTGATCACTTCGGAATTGCCTTTCGCACTTACCAGACCAACTTCCCTGATCCAGTGATTTTCGGGGAGGAAGTCAACAAGGAACCATTGTCCGTCGGGGGACCACTCGTAGTATTGATCGCCGTCCGAGTATGAGTAATTTTTTGTCCCGGGCAGAATCGTACGTACCGCCTTGGAGGCGAGGTTGATAACCCTAAGGGTTGTCCGTTCTTCCAGGTACGCCACTTCCTTGCCATCGGGTGAAAAAGACGGTTGGAACTCGTCGGCCGGTGTTGCCACCACGGGCTCTTCTTTCAAAACGGTAGATGAATAGAAGTAGGGTTCGTCGGCCCGTGAGATCGAGCACTTGAAGACGTCCCAGCTTTCTCCGCGCTCCGCCGCAAATACGATGGATCGGCCATCCTTGCTGAAGCTGATGCTGCGTTCCTGTCCGGGAGTGCTCGTGATCCGTTTGGTCACACCGCCTTCCACGGAAGTGATAAAGATTTCGCCTCTGACGACGAAGGCGATCTCCTTCCCGTTTGGCGAGAGCACCATTTCGGTGGCGCCCGAATTCACGGGCACGATCTCGTAGTTGTTGAGCTTTCCGTCGACGTTGATCGCGATGTTGACCTTTTGAGGTTGTTCTCCTTCCTTCAACGTATAGATTTCACCGTGCCATGAGAAACAGAGCATGCCGTTTTTCGACGCGGTGAGGAAACGGACGGGATGTTTTTCAAAGGAAGTCAGCCGCGCATTCGCCTCGCCGTTATCCAGTGACAGACGATGAACGTTAAAGGTACCGCTCTCCTCGCTGAGGTAGTACACATGTCGGCCATCTTCGCTGGGGATCGGGTGCCGGTCTTCACCGTCAAAGGTTGTCAATTGTGTGTGGGTACCCGACGTTACATCGTACATCCAGATATCGCGCGCCACGGATGACTGATGATGTTTTCTCCAGATATCCTCATACCCCTTGCGATCATGATAGAAGATTCTTTTGCCGCTGGCGTCGTAAATGGCCGCCTCGGAGGGTGTGGTCAGGACTTGTTGGTTTCTTCCACCCGTGACGGGTACACTGTATAATTCCGGCATCGTACCATTCGGAAACTGTGCGTAATCCTGGTGATCGACGCGCAGGGCATTGAACAGCACATGCTTTCCGTCCGGGGTAAACGAGGTGGGGTAGTCGTGTCCTGAATGATGGGTGAGCCGGGTGGCTTCGCCGCCCTGGGCCGGCATGATGAAGATGTCGAAGTTGCCAAATCGGTCCGACGCGAAGGCGATACTTTTCCCGTCCGGCGACCAAACGGGCATATAATCGTGGGCGGAGTGCAGGGTCAATGGTGTTGCCTGGCCGCCGGTGGACGGGACCGAGTACAGGTCGCCCTTGTAGGTAAATACGATCGTAGCGCCATCGGGTGAGATAGCGGGGTACCGCATCCATAGCGGATTCTGTGCGATGGCAGCGGCCGAACAAATCAGCAACAAAAGCGCGGAAACGTTCTTCAGGCTAGGAAAGAGTTTCATAAAGACAGGATTATACCAGCAAAATAATGGATTACCTGCGCGGAAAAAACGTTATTGTTTTTGGAATCTGATCGAGACGAGGTGGACGGCCGATGGACCTGATGATGGGAACAAAAAACATCGGCTGTTTTGATATTTTATGGGCAAGTCCTTAATATTGCACTCCCAAATTTGGGACGGATTCCTCCTTAGCTCAGCTGGTTAGAGCACCTGACTGTTAATCAGGGGGTCCTAGGTTCAAGCCCTAGAGGAGGAGCAGTGAAAATCAGCCGGTTACAGAAGTGACCGGCTTTTTTGTTGCCTTCCAATTTTTTTTGGTGAACGCGATGCCCACTTCAACTCCATTAAGCAACGTGCATTCTGGGTCTGCCGGTTCTCAGTCTGCCCAGGGAGATGTAATTTTGATGGTCCGATAGGCTACTTATTGAGTTGAATCATTGTTCTTAACTCATAAGCAAAGATGCAGTTCAACGCGAGCCTCGACCGAACCGCGACCGCCATCACCATCGGGGTGACGATCCTGCTTGTTGGCGTTAACGTGTTCGTATCCGTGCTCACGGTCACACAGGCAGAGGCGCCGGCCTGGATAGTTGTATTTCCCCTTTTGGTTACTGTCGCCACGGTGGCAGGATGTTACCTGTACCGTCCCCTGGGCTATGTGGTTGAACGGGACCGTCTTGTGATCAAACGTCCCATCGGCGATGTCGTGATTCAAAAGCAAGAGATCCGAAACGCCTTTATGGTCGACAAAGCCGGACTGGGATGGGTATTTCGTACGTTCGGAAACGGAGGTGTGTTTGGTTGGACGGGTCGATTCAGCAGTTCGAAACTGGGCAGCATGACGTGGTACGCGACGCGGCGCAGCCACTATCTTGTCATCGAAACCTCATCACGGAAAATATTGTTGACCCCTGACGATCCGAACATGCTCTCGTTTGTCACGAAACGCCTGCTGGCGAAGTAGTTCTCCCGTCGCTGCCCATCTGTTGCTGCACTTTTCCCATTGGCGTAAATTGGCAGTTCCAAAATATCCACTTACCCATGAGATGTGTTGTGATGATTGCGCTTACCCTTTTGACGGGAAGCGCCTGGTGTCAGGATACACCGAAATACGGATCGAATAACGGAGCCTACGTCACCGTTGACGGACGGAAACTCTATTATGAAGAATACGGTTCCGGAACGCCGTTGCTCTTGTTGCACGGTGGTTTCGGGAGCATCGCCGATTTCACCAAGGTTATCCCGGTCCTTTCCAAGTCGTATCGCGTAATTGCTGTCGACAGTCCCGGTCACGGAAGGTCGGTGCAAGCGGAGACGTTGTCGTATCCGCTTATGGCATCGTACTTCTCAAAGATGATTGATGCGATGAAGCTGGATAGTGTGTACGTCATGGGTTGGAGTGATGGCGGGGTGGTCGCCTACTGGCTCGCCGCCGATCGACCTGATAAGGTGAAACGCGCGATCGCCGTCGGGGCCAACACAAAAACGTCCGGTATGATGGAGGGATTTGTCGACTTCATCAACGCGGAACTTACGCCTGAGGTAGTGGAATCCGGCAAGAATGAATGGTTGACGGGATGGAAGAAACAGTACGACGAACGCTCACCGCAGAAAGATCAATGGAAAAAGTTTGTGGACGACACGCGCAAGATGTGGACTACCGACGTTTATATCCCCGATGAAAAGTTGAAAAGCATTTCGGTGCCCGTGATGGTGGTGATGGGTGACAAAGACCTCATGACCCTCGAGCACGGGATCGAGATTCACCGGGCGATCCCCTCAAGCGAGTTCTGCGTGCTGCCGAATACCTCACACATGGTTTTTGGAGAAGTTCCCGACATCATCAGCGCAATTGCCCTGAGGTTTTTCAGGTAGGTGTGGCCTTCGGTGGTGGCGATTAAAATAACCGCAGCTGTACCGCCACCTCGACGGGTCGGGGCGCGACGTTGAATCGTTTCACGTTCCTGACGTGGTATACCTTCGTTTCACGATCCCGGCTGGCGACCACGACCTCCGTACGTCCGGCTACTTTCTTGAACATCGACTTCACCAGGCGCGGTGAGTTGTTGTCGCGTGAGAGATGCGAAAGGAAGAGATGTGTCATGAACGGCGGCCGGTGCTTGACGAAAAGCTCCAGGGCCTGATCGTTGGAGAGGTGACCGTACGCTCCGCGTATTCGATTTTTTAGCGGCCAGGGATAGCCTCCGCTCAGGAGCATTTGTTCATCGTAGTTTGTTTCGAGAAATGCGGCGTTGCACCGCCGAAAGTGATGAATGACATGTTCACAGGGTGTCCCGATGTCTGTAAAGACGCCGACGCAAACACCGTATCCCTCTACCACAAAACTGTGCGGGTCCGATGCATCGTGGAATTTTGGAAATGCCGTGACGGTGAGGTTGCCGATCGTTACGGGTTCGAACGGACGAAATGTCTTGAGGCGTTCTTCCGCAATCTCCAGCTGTCCGTTTGATAACGTCTCTTTCGTGATATAAACCGGCAAATTGAATTTCCTGGATATGACGGGAGCGCCATAAACGTGATCGCCGTGTTCGTGCGAGATAAAGATCGCCCTGACCTTCTTTGGTGAAAGTCCGAGCCGTTTCATCCGCTTCACGGTCTCCCGGCACGAGATTCCCGCATCGACGAGTATCGCTTCGTCCTGGTTTCCGATATAATAGCAGTTGCCGTTACTGCCTGAGTTGAGCGATGATACGTAGAGCGACATAACCGGTCGAAAGGTATGTCGTTTCCGGGGAAAAACGAAGGGTGCCGAACAGGTGTGACACTCGTTGACGGCGGACGCCTTACTCGTTTCTCAGGCATTCGACTGGATTCACGGATGACGCCCGCAAAGCCTGGGATGCGACGGTCAGCCACGCGATGAGCATCGCCACTCCGCCCGCAGCCACAAAGTACCACACGTTCAATTCAATGCGGAACGCGAACTGCTCCAGCCAGTAGTCGACGATATAAAAACTCAACGGTAATCCCAGTGCAATCGAGACAAGCACCATCTTGGTAAAGTCACCCGACAACAGGAGTACGATGTTGGCCGAGGACGAACCCAGCGCTTTGCGAATGCCGATCTCCTTCAACCGTCGCTCGGCCGTGAAGGCAGCCAATCCGAACAACCCCAGGCAGGAAATGATGATAGCGATGCCGGCAAAGTATCCCGATAACGTAGCCACGCGTTGTTCACTTTGGTACATACGCGCATATTGTTCATCCTGGAAACGAAAGTCGAAACTGAAGCCGGGATTGAATTCCTTGTACAGGGCCTCGAGTTTTTCAAGCGTTTCTTTTTCCCTACCCGCCTCCAATCTTACCATGACGACCCAGGTGTTCCCCGGAGAAAGCCAGAAGAACAACGGGTTTACGTTGGTGTGCAATGATTG
The DNA here is from genome assembly GCA_964537375.1 of uncultured Roseivirgaceae bacterium. Lineage (GTDB taxonomy): Bacteria > Bacteroidota > Bacteroidia > Cytophagales > Cyclobacteriaceae > Chryseosolibacter. The sequence goes on along the minus strand of CAZIAG010000029.1, from coordinate 1,961 downwards.
GAAGTGAAAATCCTTTACCACACCAACGATCTCGAGATCGTACTCACCCCAAAGATTAACGTGCGTCCCGATAGGGTTTTCGAGTCCCATGACGCGGATAGCCGCTTCGTTGAATATGATTCGGCCCGTGTCGGTGGGAATATTCTCATCGAAAAACCTGCCCTCCGTAAGCTCAACACCAAGGGTTTCCAGTAGTTGGTAGTCGACCGGTACATTTTCAAAAAGGATACGATCTTCGGGATTTTTTCCCGGCCAATCCAGTCCGATGGTATTGCTGTTCCGTCCTGTCAGGTGGTGGCCGATGGCGGAAGCATTCACTACTCCCGGGATATTCCTCACTTCTTTCAGGAACGTTTCGCGCAACTCACCCAGCTTTCCTTCCATGACAAATCGGATCAATTGGTCTTTGTTGTAGCCGAGGTTCTTTGTCTGGACAAACTCGATCTGCTTGTAAACCACCAATACCGAGACGATAAAGACAACGGATAAAAGGAACTGAAACACGACCAAACCCTTTCGGGCCCATATCTCACCGATAGAACCTTTTGCCACGCCTTTTAATACCGCGGCAGGTTGAAATCCGGAGAGATACAACGCCGGGTAACTCCCTGCGAAGAGTCCGGTGACCACAACAACGATCGCGATGGCCGCAAGGAGTTGAGGGTTGGTCAGGTCAAGCGTGATACGCTTGTCAAAGACCAGGTTCAATTGTGGCAGGAGAAGCCACACCAATCCGATCGAGAGCAAAACGGAGATCACCGTGGTGATCATGGATTCGCTGAGGAACTGGATCACCAGCGACCTGCGCTGTGCACCGATGGATTTTTTTATGCCGACTTCCTTGGCCTTTCGGCTGGCGCGTGCCGTAGACAAGTTCATGAAATTGATGCAGGCGATCACCAGAATGAACGCAGCCACAACCGAGAACATCCAAACGTACTCGATTCGTCCACCGGCTGGCTTTCCATTGTCGTAGGCCCCGTAGAGATAACGATCTGAATACTTTTGCAGAAAGAGTGTGATATTCTTTGTGTCCGCATTCTTTTGCTGAATATACCCGGCGATTTTCTTTTCAAACTCCTGCGGACTGGTCCCTTCGATCAATGTCACGAACGTGGAGGGTCCGTTGTTCCCCCAGTAGTTTACCCACTCGTTTTCATCTTTAAAGATTTCAAAGGAAATAACGAAATCGAACTGATAGGAGGAATTCGGCGGGGTTCCTTCAAACACCCCCGATACCTGGAAGAGTTTTTCGTGCTGGAACTCGACTGTCTTTCCGACGAGGTTGCTGTCTGTGCCGAACAATCGAACGGCGAGGTCGCGCGAAATAACGATTCCCGACTTGTCCTTCAAGACCGATGCCGCATCACCCTCCAGCAAATTCAGAGAGAATAGCTGGAAATAGTCCTCGCCCACGTGGTAGCCCCTCGCCTTGACGTTATGGTCTTTCACGGAAAGGGTGTAATCCTGAATCCACGTCGCGGTCGTTGCGAATTCGACCTCCGGGAAGTCGATCCTGAGGTTCTCGGCTAGTATTCCCGGGGTCGACGTGGTCGTCATAATATGGTCGGCATACTGCTGATGCTCCATCACCTGAAACAGGCGCTCATCTTTTTCGTGGAACTTGTCCATCGCCAGTTCGTCGCGCACCCATAGATAAATGAGCAGCGTGCACGCGAGGCCCGTTGTCAGCCCGACGACATTGATGGCGAAGTAATCTTTTGACCTTATGATATTTCTGTAAATGATGAGCAGGTAGTGTTTCAGCATGGCGGTTTACGTTGGCAGTCGATGAGTAAGATACCCAACGCAGGCAAAAAGGTTGCATGAAATGGAAAAAATGGCAAAAAATAGCCGGAATATGGGACAAGGGACAAGGCACCAAGGGAGGCCCAAATTTCAAGGCCCAAGCCTGCCCCGATGTAGCGAAGCGTAGTCGGGGCCCGGGGTTTTGTTCATCC
>CAZIAG010000028.1:12502-16105 GCA_964537375.1 uncultured Roseivirgaceae bacterium | reverse complement strand
AAATTCGGAAAGCGTTGGGTGAAAGAATCGGAAAACAGGTTCGCATCATACCCGAGTTGATTTTTATCATCGACGAAGTCGAGGAGCGGGCCCAGCGGATTGAAGAGATCATCAAGAATCTGAATATTCCGCCCGAAGAAAAGACTGAATAGCAAATCCGTTTTTTTGTCGACTTGAAGCTGTCATTTTTCATAGCGAAGCGGTATCTCCTTTCAACCCGAAAGGCAAATTTCATCAACATCATTTCGTTCCTTTCGGTTGCCGGCGTTGCGCTTCTTACGGCGACCCTCATCATCGTTCTTTCGGTGTTTAACGGACTGGAGGACCTGCTGCATTCCCTAAATAATTCATTCGACCCTGAAATAAAGATTCAGACTGCCAGGGGTAAGTCTTTTCCGGTTACGGATGAGCTGCGGAAAAAGGTGGAGAGTGTGCCGGGCGTCGAAGTAGTTACCGAGGTGATTGAGGATTATGCCTACGTTCGCTACCGAAACGCGAATGAGACGATCATCATGAAGGGTGTCAGCGACAACTTCCTTAAGCAGCAGCGTATCCCGCAAAGCAATATTGTCGAAGGCGAATTAAAGCTGCGCGAGGACGGTGTAAATTATGCGATCGTAGGACGAGGAGTTCAGCTTACATTAAACGTCGCCATTAATGAACCGTTCTATGCGTTGAACTTTTATTATATAAAAGGAGGCGCTTCAATCGGATTGGATCCGTCTCGCCTTTACCATAGAATGAGCCTCGTTCCCGGCGGCGTGTTTTCAATCGTTCAGCAATTTGACGACAACTATATTATCGTTCCATTGAATTTTGCCCGCGAGTTACTGGACTATGGAGATCGTCGCACTTCCCTGGAGATAAAGACTACACCAGGGGCCGACGTATTCGCCGTGGATCGCCAGCTGGAGAAAGTTCTCGGCGACGAATACCAGGTGCTCAATCCTGAAGAACAGCATAAGGATTTGTACCGGTTGTTGAAATTTGAAAAGATGTTTGCCTTCCTGGCCTTGTCTGTGCTGTTCTGCATTGGCGCGATCAACATCTTTTTTAACCTGATGATGTTGGCCATCGACAAGAAGAAAGATATCTCGATACTTTCTGCGATGGGAGCGGGCGCCCGTAAGATCCGCAATATTTTTCTGGCGGAGGGCATGTTGTTGGCGTTTAGTGGGGCGTTCATCGGGATGGCCCTGGGCGGACTGTTCTGTTGGGCACAGATGGAATACGGTTTGATCTCCATGGGCATGGAAGCGGCCGTTATGAAAGGCTATCCCGTTCAGATGAGAGCAACCGATTTTGTTGCTGTCGCAGGAGTAGTCATAGCGGCCACACTACTCATCTCAGCCTATCCGGCAAAGATGGCATCACGCGTTGCAAACGTGAGTCATCTGTAAGAAATATGTACCATATCGTCCAAAAATGTAAGATTTTTCTACGGGGAAATACCTATTTTGGTGATTCTGTTTTGTCAAAAAGGGCCTGTTTTTAATGAAAGTCTCTGCCTCGCAACCGTTCCAGATCATTTACTCATTGTACCAACATGAGTATCTCGGGTACATTTTCGAGTCATATATCGTGCATCTGGACGAGAAGGGCAAACTGACGTATCAGCACCAGAATATTTCTTCAAAGAACGCTCGTGAATTCTCGCGCGGTCTGGATGACCGAGATTTTGAATTGATAGAGGTGATCGACTCGATGCACCAGGACGCTGTTGTAAAGAAGTTCTCTTCGAAGCTTATGAAGCCGGAAGAGTTTCTGATGAAGACCTACGACAAGGTTAAAGGCAACGAGCTCATCCAGGAGCAGATCGAGGATTACATGGAAAAACGCCGGGCTCGTATCCTGGAAAAACTCAAAGGCAAAATGCTTTTTGAGATGGGGAACGATGGTGAACCGACATGGCGAAAGGTCGAGGTACTGGAGGACCGGGCCTCGATCCAGTTTCACTTTATGCGGACAGCCGACCAGACGAATTATTATCCGACGATTTATTATCAGGGGAAGAAACTTGAGTTGCCCAATGAGGGGGCGTATTTGATATGCAAGAGCCCCGCGTGGATGGTGCTCAATGGCAAGTTGTACGGATTTGAAAAGCACGTCGACGGCAAAAAATTACTGCCCTTCTTCACAAAGAAGTTTGTGGTAATTCCGAAGAACGTTGAAGAAACTTATTACAACCGGTTCGTGGCTCCGCTTATCGCCTCCTTTGACGATGTGGAGGCGAATGCCTTCGAGATTAACAAGAGCACGTACGACCCTCATCCCGTGCTGACCTTGTCTGAACTGCACACGGCGCAGAGCACTGCCGTTCCGTCGTTGTTCGACGACGGAACGCCATCGAGGGAAGATTCCACTGATGAATCTGGTAAGATCGTATTTGATCTTTCCTTCAAGTACGGGAAGCATCGTTTCAGAGGTGATAACATCGGCCCGGTGAGCGTGACGGTGGAGAAGCAAGATTCAGGGTATGTGTTTCACCGGGTGACCCGCAAGACGGATATCGAAAAGAACTTCTTACACACCATCCAGAAGCTAGGCCTTCCCATGAAAGGTTTCAGGGTGGCCATTCCTAAATCAGAAGCTTTTTCCTGGCTGAACGAAAACCGGGTAAACCTTTTGAACCTGGGGTTTGAGGTCAGTCAGCCGGAAAGCCGCGACAAGAAGTACTTTGTCGGCAAGGCAGTCATCGAGGTTGAGGTTAAAGAAAGTATCGACTGGTTTGACATTCACGCGCGGATTCGCTTTGGTGAGTTTGAAATACCTTTCAAGGAGCTGCGCAAACTGATCATGCGCAAGAAGGTAGAGTTCAAGCTGCCGAACGGCGAGATCGCTATTATCCCCGAGGTTTGGCTTACAAAATACGCTGACCTGTTTGCCCTCAGCGAAACGGAAGGCAGCCAGGAGAAACCGGTTCTTCGAAAATATCACCTGAACCTCGTCAAGGAACTCGAGGACGGGAATCTGGCCAAGGTACATCTCAGCGACAAATTGCGTTCGCTGAGTTCATTCAGCGGGATCAAACAATACCCCGTGCCCGAGAATTTCAAGGGTGAACTTCGTCCTTACCAGCGGGCGGGATATAACTGGCTTAGGTTCCTTAACGAATACCGACTTGGTGGTTGCCTTGCCGATGACATGGGATTGGGTAAGACCGTACAGACGCTGGCTCTGTTGCAGTCGGAAAAGGAGAACGGCGCCGGCACCAGTCTGCTGGTGATGCCAACATCGCTCATTTACAATTGGGAAATGGAGGCAGCGAAGTTTACTCCGCAGCTGCGGGTATTGACCTATACTGGCACCTTGCGAAACAAGGACGTCCAGCGATTCCAGAACTACGACGTTGTGCTTACTTCGTATGGTATCACACGCCTCGACGTCGACCTATTGAAGAATTTCTATTTCAATTATATTATTCTCGACGAGTCGCAGGTAATCAAGAATCCTTCGTCGAATATTGCACGCGCTGTTCGCGAACTGAAGTCCAGACATAAGCTGGTACTTACGGGAACACCGATCGAGAACACTACGTTGGATCTCTGGTCTCAGATGTCGTTCATCAATCCTGGTATACTGGGTGGACAGTCGTACTTCAGG
>CAZIAG010000028.1:0-12492 GCA_964537375.1 uncultured Roseivirgaceae bacterium | reverse complement strand
GGCGATGAGGCAAAATCCAGGAAGCTGGGTGCAATCATCAAGCCGTTTATCCTTCGACGTCACAAGTCGCAAGTAGCGACGGAATTGCCTGAGAAGGTGGAGTACGTGCAGTATTCCGAGATGACGCCTGATCAGGAGCGCCGGTATGAAGAAGTGAAGTCACAATACCGCGAAAAGATATTCAAACTTATTGACCAGGAGGGATTGGGCAACAGCCGGTTCATGATCCTGGAGGGGCTTACCAAGCTGCGGCAGTTGGCAAATCACCCGAGGATGATCGAACAGGGATACGCCGGTGATTCGGGCAAGCTTGAAGACATCACTCATATGCTGGAGAACGCAATTGCGGAAGGGCACAAGGTGCTCGTCTTTAGCCAATTTGTGAAGCACCTTGAACTCGTCAAGCAGTACCTGAAGGCGAACAAGATAGATTTTGCCTACCTCGACGGATCGAGCACAGATCGAAAGGAACAAGTTGAAAGGTTCAACAAGGATGCTAGCCTGAAAGTATTTTTGATTTCAATCAAGGCGGGAGGCCTCGGCCTTAACCTCACGGAAGCGGATTATGTTTTCATACTGGATCCCTGGTGGAATCCTGCGGTCGAAGCACAGGCAGTTGACAGGGCGCACAGAATCGGGCAGAAAAAGAAGGTCTTCACGTATAAGTTCATTACCCGCAATACGGTCGAAGAGAAGATTCTGGTGTTGCAGCAGAAGAAATTGAAGCTAACCAATGAACTCATCACGACCGAGGAAAGCTTCATGAAACAGCTTACCCGCGAAGATATTGCGCAGATACTCGCTTAGCCAACGTGTCGTTTTTTCCATCGCTTGTGTGACCATAACCAGGTCTCAGGCGTCTCGTTGATCATTTTCTCCACCTCGCGCACGTAGTTCTCGATGACCGTTTCGCTTCCTTTCGCGTAGGGAGGATGGCCAATTATCACCGGTGTAGCCTCGTAGTAGCCGCGTTTGATCTTCCTCAGTTGATAGTAAAGCGTGGGGTATTGCGTCATTAGTGCGAGCTGATTGGTACCGTAGAAAAAGACGGTGTCCTGATTGAGGAACCTGGCGTGATATTTCTTGTCGTGGCTATAACCCGGATACTGGTCGGCTACCGTAGCGATACCTCGTAAGATGCCTTTTCGGCGGACCATTTCCCTGGCGACCTCGTCGCGTTTGATGGCATACGCACCCCATCGCGACCTCGTTTCGACTATGAAGCGATCAAATCCTTTACTCCTGACGGGTTGGTACACGAAGTCCATCTCAAAGGGATAATCGATTGTCGCGCCGACCAATAGCCATTCCCAGTTGAAATGATGCGAGGCCAGAATCAATATAGACTGGTTTTGACGGGCAAACTGCTGCGGGATCTGTTGTTCCTTGAAAACGAGGCGCCTGCTCAACTCCTCCTTTGAGATGGTCGCGAGCTTTAAAGTTTCTACACCGTAGTCGCAGAGGTTGCGATAAAATTTGCGTTCGATCTTCCTCAACTCACTTGTTTCCATCGTCGGGAAGGAACGACGAAGATTCTCCTGCACAACTTTTCTCCGGTACCGCACCAAGTAATAGGTTATTATAAAAACAAAATCGGAAAACAAGTACAGTATAGGAAGAGGCAACCGCGATATCAATCGGATGAGGAACATGGGATTAGTCTCGGGCCGGCAAGTTAAACAAGTATTGTTATTTTTGGGCCGATGAAAGACAAGGTCGTTATCATAACAGGCGGTTCATCGGGTATTGGCAAGGCGCTGGCCATGACCTTTGGCTCGAAAGGATCCAGGGTGTTGATCACGGGGAGGAACAGCTCGGAGCTCGAAAAAGCGGTAGCGGAACTACGTGCAATGGATATCACCGTTCATGGATTCCAGGCCGACGTAAGCGTCGAAGAGGACAATCGTCGTATGGCAGAAGAAGCTAAGCGCGTGTTCGGCCGGATTGATGTGTTAATCAACAATGCCGGAATATCAATGCGGGCGCTCTTTGAAGATGTGGATCTTGAAGTCGTTAAAAAGGTTATGGACATCAATTTCTATGGAGTGTTGTACGCCACGTATTATTGTTTGCCGGAGATCAGGAAGAACCAAGGTTCAATAGTTGGGATATCTTCCATTGCCGGTTATCGCGGCTTGCCTGGCCGAACAGGTTATTCAGCGTCAAAATTTGCGCTGAACGGATTCTTGGAGGTTCTGCGCACGGAGCTATTGAAGACTGGCGTTCACGTGCTGACGGCATGTCCCGGTTTTACGTCATCCAACATTCGCAAAAGGTCATTGACAAAGGACGGCAGTCAGCAAGGCGAATCGCCCCGCGATGAAGAGAAGATGATGACCGCCGAAGAATGCGCAGAGCACATCTATCGCGCAACCGTGAGGAGGAAGCGGACATTGATTCTCACTACACAAGGAAAGCTTGCGGTTTTTCTGAACAAATGGCTTCCGGGATTGGCGGATAAGCTCGTTTACAAGACCATGGCACGAGAGGCGAATGCCCCTATCTCGTAATCATGTCTTGCTGAGAAACACCATTTTGACATTGTCCGCCTTGCTTACTCCTTTGAAGAACTCGATGAGTTCCGGATAAGTCTCAGGAGGAAATTTTCCTCTAAACATTTTCATTTTGCGGGTGTAAATGAGGTTGCCCTGGTCTACGATGAAAGACGTCTCATATTCCCCAAAGCGGCTTTGTATCTTTACAGGCTCGGGAAGGAACTCCGGGTAGATTTCCTCCGGGAGGTGATATCGAATAGTATCGATGTCTGTATAGGCGTACCGGCGCACGACACTGGTCTTTCGGTTTTCCACCTTTTCCGGTATGTAGTCTACCCGGCTCATAAGGTTGGGTGCGAGGAAGAATCGCTTGCCGCTGACGGTGGCGAAACGCCGCAGGCTCAGCTCTAGATTCACTTCGGCCGTAGGCACGCGTCCTTTATGATCCTTCATAGAAAAGCCTGCAATGTCGAATGAGGGAATGTTTGTAGTGGACTGGATCCATTTTTTTTGATGATCGAAATTGTTGTTTAACGTGAGACTTAGACCACCGTCGTCGTATCGGATACCTGAGTAGGCCGTTGTCACCACGGTTCTGGCATCGCCCGAAGCTTGAACATACACATCGCCGCGCCTGAGTCGTAGGTTGTCTTCGGCAGAGTAATGCGTCGTCGTTACGACCCTTGCCCCGTCATCGGTGATGATGAGTGCCTTGCGGTCGCCAGTAAACCCGCCCTGATAACCGAAAGGATTGGTTTGACTTGTGCACTCCAGCCAGATCGTATCGTTCTCCGTTGGCACCATTACGATGGCGTGGTTAAACTGGCTCCGGGGAAAGCTTTCGTCGAGAGGGCGGGCATCCCAACCAGCGTCGATTAAAGTATAATAGCCCTTTATGCCCACCGTCTCAAGCATGGAGATCATATAGTTGGAAAGCGCCTTACAATCGCCGTATCCGTTTTTGTCGACGACCGACGCCGGGAAGGGTTGCAGTCCTCCAATGCCGAGCTTTATACTAACATACCGCGTCTTTCCCTGTAGATACTCGTACAATGTCTTTACCTTTTCTTCCACTGTCGGTAAACCATCGGTTAGTTCTCTTACTTTCTGGCGTGTAGCGTCCGACAAATCATTTCGCCCCTCGTTAAGCTTACCAAACCATTTACCAAAATTTTCCCAAGTGCTCATGTTGCCAGAATGTTCGCCGTACTGGAAATCTGTCGGTGCTGCGGCGATCGTCGTCAATACTTCATTCCTGTCAGAGGATGGTTCAAATTTGATAGGCTTAACATTTTCGAATGTCCAACGAACAAATTGATGGCCCTCCTCGTTGGTTCCTCGTTCCGGTTCAATATCCGTGTTTTTAGCCTTGAATCGGGGCTCCAGGCCGGCAGCAAACGCCAGCGTATAAGATGACCGTTGTACGGAGACTTCTTCTTCAGAGATCACAGTAAAGGTCGGAATCGCGAACAGGAGCTTGAATTCAACTTCATATTCAAACTCCACGGTGTAGGGATAGGTGGCCTGGGTCAGGTCTACGGCACGAAGCCTGTTGTCGCTGAACAGCGAATAACCGTCGAATGCGCTTTGGTCATAGATGTCCTTGTTCCTCAGGCGTTTGATTTGCTTGCCTGAAGCATCATAGACCATTGCGTTGATGTCTTTAATACGGCTGTCTTTGTCATAAAACACAACATGGGAGGCGTAATCGTTGCCCTTGGCGTTGAGTATGGTTACGACTACCCGCTTGTAGAAAAATGACCGATCTCGCGCATGGATCGTGAATTTTACATCGCTCTCGCGGATAACCACGTTTACATCTTTCCGGAGCGCCTCGGGGATTGAACTTACAGGGTATTTTGGATCTGCCGCACTCGCTTGCCCGAAAAGGCCTGCCACAGCGATGGCAAGGATTGAATAAAATCTGGTCATAGCTCAATTTGCTCGTTTCAACACTATCTGCTCGGCCTGTTTGGCAACGACTTGATGGTAAAATTCCCGCAGATCTTGATATTCTGTCTGGATAAACAAGTTCTTGTTTATCCGCATTGAACTCGAAATCGTGATCGTGTTGCCCATATGGGCAGCGTTGAAAACATAACGTGCAGAGTTTCCCGGTGTCACAAAAATCTTGCTTTCAGGTATCTCGTCGACCTGGTAGTTCTCAGGTATCGTAAGTTGGCACACATAGGTTCTTTCGAGCGGGCTTCCGAAATCCACGGGGTACTGGCGCTCCTCAAGCTTGAAGGGGTTTTCAGTCAATTGTTCTGCGACAAAAGGATTGATATATATTACATCTCCGGCCACTACGGAATGTTCCGGAATGGCTACTTCGTGCGTGGCCTTCACGGCGTCGTTCACTTCAGTAATTCCTTCGAAGCTGCTGCTGGTGATTTGCCAGGTGGGATTTAGCGCGCTCTTCAGGTACTCCGCCTCACCCTTTGAGAGGTACTCCACGCGCGCGCGTCCGGCCTCATAACCCTCAAGCGTATAGGTCAATGCCCCCGACAGCGCCCCTTGAGGGTCAAGGGTTAATCGGGCATTGAGCACTTTTCTCGCGCGCGCTGCGGGTTTGATTTCCACCCATCCGGGATTCGTGGCTGATACGCGGAACCCGATTTGATTGAGACAACGTTCTGGAAGAACATCCATAGGGAGATAGCGCTGCGTTGCATCAATCATCATCGACTTACCGTCAAGATTCACTTCGCAAACGACGTAATTAAACTGCCTTTCCATGGGGACTTCGCGCCGGATAAAGCCGTGATCCCTTGTACTCAGCAGGACCATCTCGACCGGTATCCCGGCTTTTTGCAGCATGGAGGCAAGCGTGATATTAATGTCGCCCGACGTGCCCTTCTTTTCATCCAATACCTTCTTGATCGGATAAGTCAGGTAGTCTTTGGTGCCATTCCACTCTACATTGCTTTTCACATAGGAATGAATCGCGGCGACCTTTTGAAGCGGGTCCGTTAAGCCGGTTGTAATCTCTTCTACGATCTTTTTTAGATAACCCGAGCCCGAGATCGCCTTTCCGAAGGATTCGCTTTCCAACAAATCGTGATTCATCTTCTCCCAAGAACCCATTATTTCGCGAGTGAATCCACCGGGTGGGGTGAAATGAGAGAGCGCAAATTTAATTTTCGAAACATAATCAGCCTCGCTGGTCATGTATGGTTCAGACTGGAAAGCGGGGACATCCTTTAGCACCCAATGGTGTGCCTGCGATTGAAACGAGCCGGATGAGATTGGCTTAATGTTGTAGTCTGACACTGCCAGGTAGCCCTGCATGTATTTCTGAAAAGTGAAAAACTCAGGGATGATGGCCCAATACTCGCTGTGGACTACAGGGATTTTGTACTGAAACTGCCAATCCGGGAAGTTTGACAGAAAATCCGAATTTATCTTGTACGTGTATTCGATAACCGACCCTTCGCGAACGTTTGGAATGGTGAATTTCAGCAGATTGACATTCTTGTTGAATGCCTCCTTGAATATACCGTCTTTGGAGAGTTTGGTCTCGACGATGTTTCCGTTTTCCAAGTTGTAGCAGAATGCCTTTAACCCTGATACGTTTTCTTCGTTTGTACCGATATCCAACAACCGGATGGCCACGTCTGCCCATTCAAGGCCCTCTCTTTTCAGAATTTTGATTCGCACTTGTCGCTCAAAATTCAGCGAGATGTTGTTGACCGTGGTGCTAATGTAGGCTTCACCGTAGTCAAAGAGAACTACAGCTGCGGCGGAGGTATCTTTATCATACCGGGTCATTTTCATTTCCTCCATGCTGATGCTCCCGAATTTTATTGGTGGCTTTTGTGCGTAGACTGAGCATGAGAAAAGAATAAAAAAGACAGCGGTAAGGTGATTCTTTTTCATAGAGAGGTTCGTTTAGGTGAATTTGAAAGAAAGTTAAGGCATTACGCCGAATATTTGAAATCGCTATCACACAGAAACAAAATCCAAACGCGTCAAAGACGGCGCCGATCAGACGGCGGGATTAGATGAATCAACTCAAATTGACCAGGAATCGCCGAATATTGGGCCATTTTGATGAGCGGGCGCAACACGGAACAGGTCGCTCCCGCACGAAAAAATTGAGGGGTTGACAATCGACTCGTTGCTGTCAAGTTAAAAAATTTACGTCAAAAGTTTCAATTATTTTTCAGAGTTTAGGCGCCCAAACGCAAGAGCTTGGCTAAGAACAAGACAATTTTCTACTGTCAGAACTGTGGATACGAGTCAGCCAAATGGCTCGGAAAGTGCCCCGCTTGTGATTCCTGGAACACGTTTGCTGAAGAGGTGGTTTCGCAAGGCCCGCAAGCGCAAAAAAATGAATGGAGGCAACAGTCAGACAAGAGGAAATCAAACAAGCCGCGCACATTGCGCCAAATTGAACCCGGTCATGATATCCGGTGGGTTACGGGAGATGCTGAACTCGATCGCGTGTTGGGTGGTGGCATCGTACCCGGATCGCTTGTGTTAATCGGTGGAGAACCGGGGATCGGCAAATCGACATTGATGTTGCAGGTCGGTCTCAAGCAAAAGCATCAGAAGGTGCTGTACGTTTCCGGTGAGGAAAGTGATCAACAAATCAAGATGCGGGCAGAACGACTGCAAGACTACTCTGAGAATTTTTATGTCGCGACGGAGACGAATACAGTGAACATTTTCCAGTTGGTTGAATCGCTTGAACCGAGCATAGTCGTCGTCGATTCGATTCAAACCTTGTATTCACCGCAACTGGATTCAACAGCGGGAAGTATCGGTCAGGTTCGTCAATGTGCGGGCGAGTTAATGCGATTTGCAAAAGAGACCAACACACCGGTGCTCCTGATCGGTCACATCACGAAGGATGGTATGCTGGCGGGACCGAAAGTGCTTGAACACATGGTTGACACAGTGCTGCAATTCGAGGGCGATCGCCATCTTGCGTACAGAATACTGAGAACAACCAAGAATCGCTTCGGTTCTACATCGGAATTGGGCATTTACGAAATGCTGGGAACTGGCCTTCGGGCCGTGACGAATCCCTCCGAAATCCTCATTTCCCAAAAGGACGGTGCGTTGAGTGGAGCAACTATTGGTGCGACGATGGAAGGAAACCGGCCGCTTTTGATCGAGATACAGTCCCTGGTCAGCCCAGCCTCCTACGGTACGCCACAACGTTCACCAACCGGCTTCGATCAAAAGAGATTGAACATGCTATTGGCCGTTTTGGAAAAGCGGTGTGGGTTTCGTATGGGATCGCAGGATGTATTTGTCAATATGGCGGGAGGAATCAAAGTTGAAGATCCGGCAATTGACCTCGCGGTTTGCGTTTCTCTGATCTCAGGGATGCAGGAAATTCCAGTATCGGAAAAGATTTGCTTTGCCGCCGAGGTTGGTCTCGGCGGCGAACTACGTGCGGTCAACCGAATCGACCAACGGATCACGGAGGCGGAAAAGCTCGGCTTTCGGGAAATATATATTTCGAAATACAGTCAGCGCGCCAACGCGTCGAAAGGTCGAATTGAGGTGAAACCGTTTGGGAAATTGAACGAGGTCTTTGGTGATCTTTTTGGATAGGAATCAGGTTGTACTTTTTTTAGGCGTTGATCATGGAAACGTTGTTTACAGAAACCCTTGGCATCGACGAAGGCATTTATCGGTACGTGCTGTTGCCACTGTTGATTTTCCTTGCCCGTATCGCCGACGTTTCAATCAATACCATACGCATAATCTACGTGTTGGGTGGTCGGCGGGTCACCGCTACGTTATTGGGATTCTTTGAGTCGCTTATCTGGCTAATGGCGATAAGCCAGATTTTTGAACATCTCGACAACTGGGTGTGCTATTTTGCTTATCCAGCCGGTTTTGCTTCCGGGATCTTTGTTGGAATGATCATAGAAGAGCGCATCGCGTATGGAAAAGTGATCGTGCGGATAATTACACGCAAGGACGTTACTCAGTTGTTACAATATTTACGCAATCGCTCCTTTCGTTACACTTACGTAGACGCAGTTGGTCCCGACGGAAAGGAGAATCTGGTGTTTACTGTCCTGGCCCGGGAATCTCTTGAGGCACTGCTCGATGAATTGAAGACTTCTTTACCCACTGCATTCTACACGGTCGAAAAGGTTAACCGTGCAGCCGAGAGCGGAGCTGTTGTGCAAGAATCAGCGCGGTGGAGTATTGCTTCGTGGCTGAGGTCGGTAAGGCGGGAGTAGCGACGCTTTCACATTTCGGCTGCCATTTTCAGGATATCATCCACGTATTCGCGTGAGTTGTACAGGCGGGGAACCTTATTCTGTCCGCCGAGTTTCCCGCGTTTCTTCATCCAGTTGTAGAAGGTTCCCTCCTTAACTGCGTGAATCCTCGGTTCAACCAACGCCAGGTCGTGATGACGCTTGGCGTCGTAATCGGAGTTGATCTCCCGGAGGGTCTGGTCTAGTATGGCTGTGAATTCGCTGATATCCCGAGGCTTCACTTTGAATTCTATAATCCATTCGTGGCCTCCACGCTTTCCTTTTTCCAGGTACACCGGGGCAGCGGTGAAATTGTCGATGATCGCATTGGTCCGTTCGCATGCCCTGGCGACTGCCGTTTCCGCATTTTCGATAATGATTTCTTCACCGAAGGCATTGATAAAATGTTTTGTGCGCCCGGAGATCTTGATCCGGTACGGTGAGATGGAAGTGAATTTCACGGTGTCACCAATATTGTATCGCCACAAGCCCGCGTTGGTAGAAATGATCATCGCGTAGTTTTTACCTACCTCCACGTCCGAAAGGGGGATGGCCCTCGGATTTTCGTCGTCGAGATTGTCCACCGGCACGAACTCATAGAAGATGCCATAGTCCAGCATCAGCAGCAGTTCCTCTGAATCCCTTTGGTCCTGGATACCAAAGAAGCCTTCGGAGGCATTGTAGGTCTCCCAATACCGCATGTCGCTCTTCGGGATCAGCGTCTCAAAGAGGTTGCGATAGGGTTTAAATGCGACTGCTCCATGAAAAAATGCTTCGAGGTTTGGCCATACCTCCAGGATGTTGCCCTTTTTTTTCAGTTCGACAATGCGTTGTATAAGCAGGACCGTCCAGGTGGGTACGCCGGCGAGATTAGTCACGTTTACCTCCGCAGTCTCGGCTGCCATTTTTTCAATTTTCTCCTCCCAGTTGCTCATGAGCGCCGTCTCCAGGCTGGGTGTGCGGATGAACTGCGCCCAAGGCGGAAGATTCTGCATGATCACAGCGGAAACATCGCCATAAAACGACGAGTCGGAAGGATCGTATTCGTTGATTTGGTGACTGCCACCCACCGCCAGACCTTTGCCGTCGAAAAGCCGCGAGTCTGGGAAATTGTTGACATAGATCGAAATGAGATCTTTCCCCCCTTTGAAATGACATTCCTTGAGGGCCTCTTCCGAAACCGGTATGAACTTGCTTCGCTGATTCGTCGTCCCTGACGACTTTGAGAACCATCGTATTTCTGATGGCCATAAAATGTTTTGCTCCCCGCGCATAAGGCGTTGAATGTATGGGAACAGCTTTTCATAGGTGAAGATTGGGACGCGTTCCCGGAACCGATCATACGACTGCAGATCACTGAACCCAAATTGCATTCCGAATTGGGTTGTTTGGGCGGTGTCGACCAGCCGTTTGAACAACTCTTCCTGAACATCATGCGGGTACTTCATGAAAAGCTCGATCTGGTGAATCCGCTTTTTCATTACCCACGTCAGTATGGAGTTTATCAGTCCCATTGGAATTGGAGCAACCTTCAAAAATAGGATTTAGTAGAGGAAAATTAAAACACCGCGATCATCAACCCGGGTGTTGCAGCGATGGGAACTCGACATGGTTGCGTTACATTTGATAAAAAGTTTGAGTGTTATGTCGTGGGTATACCTAGTTATTGCCGGCCTTTTTGAAGTAGGGTTTACCACAAGCCTGAAAATGTCAGACAATTTTTCCAATCGCGGTTGGTCGCTGGCTTTTTTTGTTTGTATTTCCTTGAGTTTCTTTTTCCTAAACAAAGCGATTCAGACGATTCCCATAGGAACGGGTTACGCCGTATGGACCGGGATTGGGGCTGTCGGAACGGTGTTGGTAGGCATCCTTTGGTTTCGTGAACCGGCGGATTTTTGGCGAATGTTCTTCATCATTCTTCTGATTGGCAGCATTGCAGGACTTAAACTTGTATCGGCCAGAAGCTAAATAGAAAGGGCCGTGCACGCACAGCCCTTCCAAAATGTCTGTCAGACTTCCGCTTTAGCTATTGCTCCACTTTATTCCACAGCCGATCGCCTTCGTTTTGGTAGTCGGTACCTTGTTGCCGGAGAGGAGTGCATCGACGGCTTGCTCTACATACTTCACATTGGCGGCCGCGGCGTCGCGAGGGTTGTCGTCAATCGCCCCGATGTAGGCTACTTTGAATGATCCGCCATCATTTTTCAGTACAAAGACGTGCGGCGTATTGGTTGCGCCGAATGCCCGGGCGACTTCCTGGCTTGAATCGACGAGATAAGGGAACTTATAATTCTTGCGCTTCGCCAGATCAGCCATCGCCTCGAACGAGTCGCCCTTTGAAATAGTAGGGTCGTTTGGATTGATCGTAATTACCGGGTAACCCTTTGACGCGTACTTGTCATTTAATGCGATAATTCTTTCATTATACCGCTGCGAGTAAGGACAGGTGTTGCAATCAAAAATTACGATAACACCTTTCTGATCGCGATAGTCGGAAAGCGTGACCATTTTTCCATCAACGTTTTTCAGCTTGAAGTCGGATACCGTATCACCGACCTCGTAGTTGGGGGCCCACGGCCGCGCAGCCGCGAGCACAACGATGCACCCGGCTAACAAAAAAGTTTTTAAAGCGTTCATACCAATCTGTTCGTTTTGTGGTTCTTTATTTTCTTAAGTGATCACCCACCTCAGGGATGCCTTTCACTCAAGCTCTGAAACGAGCCGCTCAAGGTCTCCTTCGTGAACGGATTTTCCAACAAATTTTCTTTGACCGGTCGACGGATTGATGATGATTGTGGCAGGCAGTGCACCCGACCATCGCTCATCAACCTTGCCGATCCACTCGGTCGGATTTTGTTCGTTCAACAGGACCACCTTCGATTGGAGCCTCTTTCGCTCAACAAACCGGTACACCTTCTCGGGATTTGGGTCAAGGTCGAGGTCCATCGAAACCAGCGTTACGTCAACACGATCACCCGCTTCCTGCTGGAGCTTTTCAAAGAGCGGCAGCTCCTTCACGCAAGGGCCGCACCAGGTTGCCCAAAAGTTGAAAACCTGAATCTTAGGCTCCTTTGCGTCCATCATAGCCAATAGCTCATTGAGCGAAATAGTAGACGGGCGTTGGGCCAGGCTTGACAGGCTGAAAAAGAATGCCGCCGTGAAAATCAGTAGCCATTTCATAAAACAGTCGTCATAATATCACATAATGTGCATCAATCTTACGCGCCAAATAAAGCAAAAACGGTTCGAAATCAATGCAGTAATTTCACCGATGAAGCGACAATAAAAAGTTCAAATTCAACAACTTACTAACTGCAAAGCGCGGTCCAAAAAAGATATCAACAAATTGGATGACTTATCCACAAGGGATTTCTTCGGTCGCTTAACAGACTGAGTGACAGTAAATTACGCAGAGACGCGTAAATCAATTCTTTGTGGACAACTTCTTTTGCGCTGTCTGGGAAGGTGAAATAGGGTGCGTTTCGGACCTTTTTGTAAATAGCACAAAATGAAACTAAAAACCATGGATTCCCCCCAAAATCGTGTGCGCCAACTTTTTTCAATTGAGCGACCAATCATACAAGCTGGCATGGTGTGGTGTAGCGGATGGCGCCTTGCCGCTGCGGTCAGCAATGCGGGCGGTCTGGGCCTTATCGGTGCGGGCTCAATGTATCCGGAAGTTCTGCGGGAACACATTCAGAAGTGTCGACAAGCCACGCAGAAGCCTTTTGGGGTGAACGTACCTTTGCTCTATCCGGAGATCGAACGAT
>CAZIAG010000027.1:13697-16264 GCA_964537375.1 uncultured Roseivirgaceae bacterium | reverse complement strand
AAGGTACTGATCTTCGGAGGAGAATTCAGCCGGGATGTCGAACTTCGGAAGGAGGACGTTGCGTTCGAGCACGTACGTTTCGATTTTTTCAATGATTTCACTAACGGTCTCGATGGCCTCCGGCAGGTCGCGAAAGATCGACCGCATTTCGTCCTGTGATTTGAAATAGTATTGATCATTGGGCAATCCTAGCCGGTGTCCCCGGCCGTGGCCAATTGGGGTCGACTTAAATTCGCCCTCTTTAATGCAAAGAAGGACATCGTGTGCATTGGCTTCTTCCTGGTCCAGGTAAAAACACTCATTGGCGGCAAAATATTTGACGCCGTACTTTGCGGCGAAGCGCAGGAGGACTTCGTTGACGTGGTCCTCCTCGGGCACGCCGTGGCGGTTCAGTTCAATATAGAAGTCGTTGCCAAACTCATTATGCCACCATTTAAAAGCTTCCTCTGCCTGTTTTTCCCCGACGTGGAGGATCAGATAGGGGACCTCACCATTCAGGTTTCCGGTCGTGGCGATTAAATCCTGTTTGTACTGCCTGACCAATTCCTTGTCGATGCGCGGATAAATTCCATACAATCCTTCGGTGAAACCGAGTGAACTAAGTCGCGCCAGGTTGTGATAGCCATTCTTGTTTTTTGCGAGCAATACCTGTTGAAAACGCTTATCGGGATTATCCTTGGTGAATTTCAGTTTTGTACGTTCTTCAGCGACGAAGAATTCGCAGCCAACGATTGGTTTGATTTCCTGGCTTAGCGCTTCCTTCACAAATTTGAAGGCTCCGTACATATTCCCGAGATCTGTCAGCGCCAACGCAGGCATTCCCAGTGATCTGGCTTTCGACACCATGGCTTTGATATCGGGCGTCGCCTGAAGGACGGAGAACTGCGAATGCGCGTGAAGGTGTACGAAGGGCATGTTTGAAACCGGTGCGCTATCACCACTGAGGGAATAGGAAGCCTCCTTTCGCTTTTCGCGTTTGGATGCATTTCCCGCTGCTAGCTTCGGCTCCTCGTAGGCGATCTCCGCTGGTGCAGTACCGTCAAACGGCCGGACCACGCCTTCGCGGATCAAACCAAAAAAGCACCTCCCGGTAGCTGCAACATCGTACGACGCATCGTGAGCGTCACCGAAATCTTCTCCGAAGAGTTTTTCATGCAGCTCTACGAGACGAGGCATTTTTAGTCTTCCGCCGATACCCCCGGACAGCTGGCAGAACTCGGTGGAGACGATCCCGGTGTCGAGTTTTTCTCTGCTCAGAAGCGTACTGATGTCCTCCTGCCTGCGCAAAAATTCCGCACCCAGGATCGCGATATCGAACTCGATATTATGTCCGACGAGGAGCGAGGTCCGTTCCAGGTCGTTACGAAAGGTAGCCAACACCTTCTCGGCGTCGTGCCCTTCCTCAATCGCACGCCGGGTTGAAATGCCGTGAACTTGTTCGGCCTTATACGGGATATCAAACCCCTCCGGGCGAATGATGTAATTGTGCTGCGAAAGCAATCGCCCCTTGTTGTCGTGCAACTGCCACGCGAGTTGTACAACGCGGGGCCAGTTGTCCAGGTCTTCAATAGGTGCGGTCTTGTTGTGCGGAATACCGGTGGTTTCCGTGTCAAAAATCAGGTACATCAGTGCAGTGGTTGAGCCGTAAAGGTAGTCGGACAGCGGACCTAACACAACGGTGAAATGCGGACGGCGGAAAGGCTGGACAGTAGTTGTCAAATCCGTCAGGCGCTGCGTTTGCCGACGATTCCCAAATCGAGAAATGGGGCATGCCCGGCAGTCTGGTAAAGGGACTGGAGGCAGATGTATTAATAGTTAAAATACTGTTAATCAGTTATTTACGAATAAAGGCAAGATTCTTGAGTTAATATTCGGCAAACAGGTTCGAAATGAGATCATTTTTCAAACGCCTCGTCGATTTTGTCAAGCGAGAGTGGTTTCTCCTGGTGATGTTGTTCACCATCTCACTTATTTTTTTTCTGTTCGAAATGTTGTAATCGCGGCTGCTATTTAGACGGTTTTAAAATAGACCGTTCACATTGTTTAGTAATGCACTGAGGAGTATTTTTGGCGCGATCCTAAACGCCTCAGCTAAAGCTAAGCTATGAATTGGTTTACGTCTCTATTCTCCAGCACGCTTGGGAGAAAACTCATTATGGCTCTCACCGGCCTTTTTGTAATTCTTTTTCTCGTCGTTCACTTGGCTGGCAATCTCCAATTACTCAACGCCGATGAGGGACGCTCTTTTAACATCTACGCGCAGTTCATGACGACCAACCCGCTTATCAAGGCCATAAGCATCGTGAACTTTACGCTGATAGCTATGCACATATTGTGGGCGATCTTTCTAACGGTGCGAAACAGCGCTGCTCGTGGACCGGAAGGATACAAGGTTAGTGATAATTCATCGCACTGGACGTCCCGCAATATGGGTTTGCTCGGGTCACTCATTTTTATCTTTTTGGTGATTCACCTTCGTGGGTTCTGGTGGGAGATGCATTTCGGGGATATCAGGTGGGTAGAGTACGACGGTACGCAATACAAGAATCTTTACGCGGTTGTCGATG
>CAZIAG010000027.1:0-13687 GCA_964537375.1 uncultured Roseivirgaceae bacterium | reverse complement strand
TTGCCATTTACGTGGTGAGCATGATGGTTCTGGCTTTTCACCTCATGCACGGCTTCAGCAGTGCCTTTCAAACGCTGGGGCTAAACCATGTGAAATACAATCCAATCATAAGGTTTGTCGGTGTCGCCTTTGCGCTGATTGTTCCGGCGTTGTTTGCGCTGATACCCGTTTATATGTATTTCCATTGATCAAGCATATTTCGTCTTATGATATTAGACTCAAAGATTCCCGAGGGCCCTTTGGCTGAGAAATGGTCGAGGCACAAATTCAACCTCAAGCTTGTCAATCCGGCCAATAAGCGGAAATATGAAATTATCGTTGTGGGTACCGGTTTGGCTGGTGCTTCCGCAGCAGCCTCATTGGCGGAGCTTGGATACAACGTGAAAGCTTTTTGCTTTCAGGATAGTCCCAGGAGAGCACACAGTATCGCCGCGCAGGGCGGTATTAATGCTGCCAAAAATTACCGAAACGACGGCGACAGCGTCTACCGGCTCTTCTACGACACGATCAAAGGAGGCGACTATCGCGCACGTGAGGGCAACGTTTACCGACTAGCGGAGGTATCCGTCAATATTATCGACCAATGTGTCGCACAGGGCGTACCTTTTGCGCGGGAGTATGGCGGTCTTCTTGACAATCGTTCATTCGGAGGGGCCCAGGTCTCCCGAACCTTTTACGCCCGGGGTCAGACCGGGCAGCAACTCCTGCTGGGCGCCTACAGTGCACTGAACCGTCAAATCGCGGCGGGTAAGGTGAAGATGTACACGCGCACAGAGATGCTTGACCTTGTGGTCGCCGATGGAAAAGCACGCGGAATAATTACGCGTGACCTCGTTACGGGAAAAATCGAGGCACATAGCGGCCACGCTGTTCTCCTATGCACGGGCGGATATGGCAATGTGTTTTACCTCTCTACGAATGCCAAGGGCTCGAATGCTACGGCGGTTTGGCGGGCTCATAAGAAGGGTGCGCTTTTTGGAAACCCTTGTTTCACGCAGATCCACCCGACGTGTATCCCGGTTTCCGGCACGCATCAATCGAAGTTGACATTGATGTCTGAGTCCCTGAGAAATGATGGGCGTGTTTGGGTCCCGAAGACTGCTCGTCCGGGACTAAAGGCGCGGGATGCTGCGAAGATCCCTGAGTCGGAACGCGATTATTTCCTTGAGCGGAAATACCCGTCGTTTGGAAACCTTGTTCCCCGTGACGTGGCTTCTCGTAACGCGAAATATGTCTGCGACGAAGGACGAGGTGTTGGCTCTGGCCTCGCCGTTTTCTTGGACTTTGCGGATGCCATCAAGCGCGATGGCCGTCGCGTCATCGAAGCGAAGTATGGCAATCTCTTTGAGATGTATCAACAGATCACCGGCGATAATCCGTATGAGGTGCCAATGATGATCTATCCAGCCGTACACTACACGATGGGCGGACTTTGGGTGGATTATAATTTGATGACGACAATACCGGGCTGCTACGCCCTTGGGGAAGCGAACTTTTCTGACCACGGAGCAAACAGGCTGGGTGCGAGCGCCCTTATGCAGGGACTGGCGGATGGATACTTCGTTATTCCCTATACGATAGGCGACTACCTCGCCAACCTGGGTTGGAGTGATCGGGTGAGCACCGACCATCCCGCATTCCGGGAGGCCATGGAATCGGTGAACGCGCGTATCAATAAGCTGCTCAGCGTAAAAGGGAAGAAAACCGTCGACGAATTGCACCGTGAATTGGGCATGACCATGTGGGAATACTGCGGTATGTCTCGTACGGCCGAAGGACTAGCCAAGGCCCGTACAAGAATACAGGAACTGAGAGCGGAGTGCTGGGAGGTGGCAACGAACTCAACCAGGAACTTGAGAAGGCTGGACGTGTGGCAGATTTTATGGAGCTTAGCGAATTGATGGTAGCGGATGCCTTGCATCGCAGTGAAAGCTGTGGCGGACATTTCCGCGAAGAATCACAAACGCCCGATGGAGAGGCGCTGCGCAACGACGACGAGTTCGCATACGTGGCTGCCTGGGAGTACACCGGGGAAGAT
The DNA here is from genome assembly GCA_964537375.1 of uncultured Roseivirgaceae bacterium. Lineage (GTDB taxonomy): Bacteria > Bacteroidota > Bacteroidia > Cytophagales > Cyclobacteriaceae > Chryseosolibacter. The sequence continues at coordinate 11,649 of CAZIAG010000027.1, read as the reverse complement.
AAGTCGCCGGTTTTGCACAAAGAAGACCTTATTTTCGAGAATGTTAAGCTTACGCAGCGCAGCTATAAGTAATCTAACGGCCTGACACCAATGAGAATAACGCTTAAAGTCTGGAGACAAAAGGACAAGGAGAGCAAGGGTGGTTTCAAGACCTACCCGCTCGATAATATTTCGGAAGATATGTCATTCCTCGAAATGTTTGATGTGCTGAACGATCAACTGATCAGGAATGGCGAGGAACCCATTGCGTTTGACCACGACTGTCGTGAAGGCATTTGCGGTGCATGTAGTATGTACATCAATGGAAGGCCTCATGGACCTTTGCAGACAACGACATGTCAACTTCACATGCGCACGTTCAAGGATGGTGCTACCATTACGGTTGAGCCGTGGCGGGCGAAAGCATTTCCTGTTATCCGTGACCTGGTGGTAGACCGCAGTGCCTTTGAACGCATTCAACAGGCTGGCGGATACATCTCCGTGAACACGGGAGGCGTACCTGACGCCAATGCGATTCCCGTGCCGAAGGAAAATGCGGATGCTGCGTTCGATGCTGCGGCATGTATCGGCTGCGGCGCATGTGTGGCCGCCTGTAAGAACGCATCTGCCATGCTTTTTGTAAGTGCGAAAGTATCTCAACTTGCGCTCCTCCCTCAGGGGCAACCTGAACGGAAAAGCCGGGTTGAAAAAATGGTTAAGCAAATGGATGCCGAAGGATTTGGATCCTGCTCAAACACATATGCCTGTGAGGCTGAATGCCCGAAAGGTATCAGCGTGTCGAATATTGCCCGGATGAACCGGGAATACTTTAATGCAAAGCTGACCTCGGAAAACCGTTGACGCAAACTGTGCTTATGACAGGCGCGATCCATTATTCACAAACTACCCGTTCCGATCTTGGAGCATGCCGCTAGTCGGATGCCATGTGGAACAACGGTTTTTTTCTGACCACGCTGTCGGATTCGACTTCTTTGATGAGGGCTTTATGTTCTTCTACGAACCGGTTGTAGTGAACGGCAACGCTGTCGTATGCATGACGGTAGGTCATCACACGCTGGTCGGCGGTTCGGATTTTCTGGATGATTTTTTGGAGCGTTGAATTGTAGTCAAATTCCGGTTGGGCTTCGGCCAGGCTTATGAGGTCGGTAACCAACGCGTTTGACGCGAAATCGTATTCCTCAACGACGTTGATGTTCTCCATTGAAGCCTGCGTGTAACGCATATCCTTTAGTTGTTTTATGCGGTCGTCGTAAACGGCTAATTCGTCACGAAGCGGCGGATTGGCAACCTGGAGTTCATGCACCAAATTTTGCATCGCCTTGATGCGTTGGTTGTCGTTGCCAATCATTCGATTCCACGACTCGAGCATCGCGTCTTTGATGTGGAGATAGGTCTCCGTCACAGAGTCCATTTTCGTGAAATGCGTGGGTTCTGCTGATCCGGTCGCGGGCTTGTCGTGGCACCCGCAGAGAACCAGGCCACAGCAGGCAAAAAAGCCCCAAAAATACGTTCTCATCATCATCATTTCGGCTCGTAAATGTCCCATACGGGAATGGTGGGAAAATGTTCCCAACCGGCTATTGGAAATGTCGCGCGTGTAACGTTTTTGCCCGTTTTGAATGAAAATCACCTTTATCCGACGGGTTTGAATTGTTCAAAAGCTTCCTTGCAATTATTGCAATAATGAATCGATCTGCACAGGGTTGGACCAAACGGATTCTGCAGTTCTGTGTCAGTACTATTGCATCTTGGGCATGGGATGTTTTCCAGGAAATCAAGATCAGTAAACAAGGCCGAAGAAGGCGGAGGAGGAGCAAGGCCAAATTTCCTTAATGCGGCGCGGCCTTTTTCGGAGATCTTGTCACTCGACCAGGGTTCTCTAAATGAAATTTCCACTTCCACTTTTGCAATCCCTTTCGCTCGAAGCGTTTCGATGATCTCGTTTTTCATCACGTCCAGTGCCGGACATCCCACGAATGTAGGCGTCAAGCCTACGCGAACCATATTTTCCTCAATACTGACATGCGTAACGACGCCAAGATCGACGAGGGAAAGAACCGGTATTTCCGGGTCCTTCACCGCTTCAAGCCATTTGTAAATATTTTCCGTCGCTAATCTCATCTTAGGTGGATCGGCAAATTAAAGTATCTGCGCCAGCTAGGTAACGCACCGGCGAAATAATCGGTTTCCTTCGCTACCACTCGGCCGTCGGGTCGATTTTGAATACCTCTGCCATTTCATCCAACAGGGGCTGGAGGTGTTCGCTGTGTTGGCCAAACCTTCCTCCAAATACGGGTGTCATCGCCGCTACATCGGGTAATGTAAGGCTGGTCTGCCGAACGATGTCGCTGATCGCGTCTAGCCAGCGTGACTTTAGCGGCTCTTCACCTTTGAAGACCCCTTTCGCCATCAATTCGTCCTCGTAGGGCGATGGTTCGAATATGCCCAGTGCATAGGGTAGGGCATAGTCCAATGACTGCTGCAGCCGGGTGATGCTTTCTGTCGTTGCCGATCCAAGTTGCTTTATCCAAGTGTTTGCATGCAGCGTATGATAACGAAGCTCGCCGCGAATCTTGCTGGCGAGTTCGGCCAGGGGTGCGAATGACGATTCAGTCAGCATCTCCATGCGAAGGGCAAACGCAGTATCGTACAAAAAGTGCCGAATGAGACTGAAGTCGTATTCGCCATTCGGAAGCTCAGTGAGAATGCAGTTGTGAAACTGCCCTGCGTTCCTCATGAATGCCACCGTGTCGGGATTCTGTTCGCCAAGCTCGTGCAGAATCGTGTACAGCGCCTGGGCTTGACCTACTTTATCTTGCGCCATTGAAGAAAAGGCGATATCCTCCTCCAGCAGTGGGCCCATCCCCGTCCATTCCGAATTGCGATGACCCAGGATTAGTTGATCATCAGCCATCTTATAAAGAAGTTCCTTGACAGCGTTGTTATCCATTTTTTGCTTCATTGGATTTTGTAATAAACGCCTGACCAAGCATCCACAGCAACGATGTAGTGGCCAGTGCACTCCATAACTTTCCCTTTACAACGATATTGCCCGCTGACAGGACCGCAGCAGGCCAAGAGCACGAGACCGGCGAGACGAAAACCACGAAGGATTGCTCGTTCCCGCCAGAGCCTGTGAAAGGCGTAGATCGCCCATGCAGCCAGACAACACGACACGATGGCCGGTGGATCCACCTTGATCCAGAAGAGGACCATGCCCACCAGCATGATCAGGGTGAATTGACCAACAACCCTAATGTCGTTCATTGTGTCCGCGATTTTTCAATGAATGATTTCAACTTTTCTCCGCCCTTGTAGTCGGAGGCGTCCCTGAATTTCTTTTCAGGAAGTGTGTTCCAAAGGTCGCGCTCTTCCTGGGTTGTAAACCGGAAAGCCGCGGTTGGGATCGCCCAAATATTATACACCGGCTTTTCGGGCCTAAGCGACTTGCCGGCTTCATTCATAGCATCAGCGGGGGAAGAGGCCAAGACGGACCCCGCGTGCACATGCTGTTTGCCCCTTTTCAACAGATGGTATATTTCGAAGGACACTCTCTCTCCATCCGTTGGGATGGCGGGTGCCAGGCAGTCATAAGCGCTTTGATCTCCTTCGGTAGTGGCGGACACATAAACGTTCCGCGTATCGACGACGGATAGCGACGCGCAGAGGAAGCGGCGCGTGAACGTCTCCTTTGCCAGGACCCACGCCATTTCGAGGTTTGGTGCGTGAACTATACCTTCATGCTGAAACGGCTTTCCCTCCTTCGGCTGTACAAATACTTCAAACGTGCCAAACTGGTCCAGCGGTGCCTTCGGTTCCGGCTGGCCTGGCATACCGATTTTAGGTAGACGGTTTACTCTTGGATCGAGAGACTGCACGGTTGTAAATTTATGAGTGCCTAAATATACGCGTACGCAACCGATTGAAAAGCGAAATTAGTGATTCCTTTGCTTTGGTTGCGAATCTGGAAAAACGACGCAAGGTGATGAAATACATGGACTTACTTTGGGCTTTGGACCTGCTGTCGCGGTATTACCCGCGCTACTACAGCCACGAAGTCATCCAACTTGCCGATGACATCTTCAAGTGGCTGAATAACGACCTTCCCCACGGAAGCAGCACGCTTGCGTATTTGGAAAGTTGTTTCAGTTCACCGACAGACGCCTTACGTTCCGTTTGGGCGGAGATTCTTCTGATCGCGGGGCCTTATATGAACAGAAATTGACGGTCTAGGCCAACGGCGTTACATATGCCGTTTTAGGTGACTTGAGCGCTTCACGTACCCATTTTCCGCGTGCCTCTGCAATCCGCCGGACTTCCAGGCGCTCCTTGTTGCAAGGGCCGTCGCCATTGATGACGCGCCTGAATTCGTCCCAGTCCGGTTCTGTGTATTCCCAACGTCCGGTCTCGGGATTCTTCTGCAGCGCTGGATCGGGTATCGTGAAACCCAGTTCCCAGATCTTTGGAACATACATATCCAGAAACTGATTGCGTTGATCGTCATTGCTTGACATTTTGACCTTCCAGCGCATCAATACCTCCGTATGCGTTGACAACTTATCCGACGGACCAAAAAAATGCATCATGGGAGTCCACCACCTGTTGATCGCTTCCTGGAACATCTGTCTTTGCTTTGTCGTGCCGGTGGCGAGATAAATGACGCAGTGGTGGCCAAACTTGAGGTGAAAAGATTCTTCAGCGCAGATTCGCTCCAACGCCCTGCAATAGGGGCCATAGCTACCCTTAGCGTTGGCCAGCTGATTAACGATAGCACCAGCGTCGACCAACCAGGAAATAAAGCAGCTGTCAGCCCATGTAAACGCAGGGTAATTGAAGATGTTGGAATACTTCGACTTACCGGCGATGAGGTCTTGGATCATTTGTTCACGACTCTTTCCCAGGGTCTCGGCAGCGCTGTACAGCAACTGTGCGTGGCCGACTTCATCCTGGACCTTTGCCATCAGGGCAAGCTTTCGCCGAAAACCGGGCGCACGCGTAATCCAGGTTCCCTCTGGCAGGGCGCCAATGATCTCGCTGTGCGCATGCTGCTCGATCATCCGGATCAGCTGCTTGCGGTAGAGTTGCGGCATCCAATCGGTAGGTTCGATTTTTTCACCTCTAGCGATTCGCGCCTCAAATTCGGCCAGCTTCTCGGGGTCTTCTTGCGCGACTGAGTCCGCCTTCACTCCTTCGAACGTGTTCCCACCTCCGTACATAAATGTCAATTTGTTTCCTGATCCAAAGATAAGGAAATCCAAACACTTGTTAGTAATAACCGGGGTTTCAGGGGTTTTGTTTCAGGCCGCTAATGAGCATATCAGCCAGGCGGACGCCCAATTCAACCGGTTCAATAATTCCACCGGAAGGATCATACCACATGGGCATCCAGTTAAGCGATGAAAACAAAGTCATGACCGCAAGTTTCTTGTCGATCGTCTTTTTAAACTCTCCACTCTTAACGCCATCCTCGATGATGGTTTTGAATCGATTGATGTAGTTAATTCTCAGCAGGAGAAAATCGCGGAGGTAGGGTTGCGACAGGTGCCGGTGCTCATTCATGAAGACCGCCGACGCTGTCAGGTCGCGAGCCATCACCTGAATATGTCCGATGATTCCGAGGCGTAATTTTTCACTGGCGGACACATTCTTTTTTTCTACTTCTTCCAACGACTTTCTGAACTCGGCAGCCAGGTCGAAGCATAAATTTCTAAGAATCTCTTCTTTTGATTTGATGTGTGAATAGAGACTGGCCGCCTCGATGCCGAGAAGTTGCGCGAGGTCGCGCATGGAAGCCGCAGCGTACCCCTTCTCCTTAAACAGTTCTGCAGCTTTCCTGATCACCTGCTCCTTTCTGGACAAATTGGCTATCGCTTCCATAATATCAAAAATATGCAAAATATCGCACAACAGGTATGGTCTGTCGGAAGTTGATTAACTTTAGGTACATCGCGAACATGGAGTTCTTCACCATCGGTCAATACTTCAACAGACTCTACAGTATTCTATTGTTTATCCTCATCATTCCTATCTTGGCGTTCGGCCTTCTTTACCTTATCGCCGACAGACCGGGATTCTTTTCGTTTGCGGAAGACCAGCTGTACTTTTGGTACGCAATCGTTTTCATCGACTGGGCTTTCATTTTCGTTCTATTTAATAAAAAAATCAAGATCATACGACACCGTCCGGGCCTCGGTCACAAACTCCACCAGTATTTCCGCTTAACAATCGTTCGTTACACCCTTGGGTCTTCAGGTGGAATTTTGCTCGCCATCGGGTATTACTTTTCGCAGGAAGAATCGCTTACCATTCTCTTTATGGTCACGCTCCTGTTGATGTCGATTCTCTGGCCGCGTCCTGCCAAGGTATGTGCTGACTTGCAACTTCGCGGCGATGAGCGGGAAATGGTCTATTTCAGGAAGGACGAATTCTGAGTTGACTGTTGGTATGTAGGAAGGAACACAGGAGGAACGTAGGCATGTTTCTCCTGTGTGTTCATGCTTAGAGGATAAAACCGAAGCTAACAGCGTTCAGCTTAGGGCCGTGGTTGGACTTGAACATATCGTTCAAATCATAGTTGATAAAGAAGTCAGTAGAGCGATAGCCAAATTGAACCCTCACGCCATAACGAAAATCGTTCAGGTAATAGCTACTGCGGACCTTGTCTTTCTTCTTATCGCCATCTTCTTCTTCGTACACCAACTTCGATTTGCTGCCAATTCGATACCCCACGTATGGGCCCACGCCGAATCGGAACGCTCTGTCGGATCCACGCCACATCCGGGTCCGCGTGTTACGGTCGTTGAAATCGAGCACTGGAACCAACGAGAAGTTTAAGTGCGTAACCCGCAGTTTGCTTTTGATGTAGTTGTAGTCCGGGTTTGCGAGCGTTGTCAGAAATTCTACTTGTTCTGTCTGATCGTTTTTTGCCAGCGTAATCTGGTCATTGGCAAACTTAAAATTGTACCAGCTGACGCCAAGACCCCACTCGATAAAAAAGTTACGACCTGCCCGGGTGCGTTGCAGCGAGTTGATCGCTACGTACCATGAACCCCAGGGTCTGACCGAATGGTTTTGACTTTCGTCCGGGAATTGGCTATCGGCGTCAAGGTAGTTGTTGATGCCAAAATCAATGTTGGTCATCTGTCGTGTAGCACCAATTCGACCGCGCCTGTGGTATTCCCTCTCAGTCCAATCGTCCTCATCCGATTCATCTTCTTCGTTCGCGCCGAAATCCGGCTCCTCATCGTTTCGTTCGTGCGCATCCTGTTGTTCGCGCGCTACTGTCGCGGTGTCATTGCCTTCGAGGCGTGTAAGGATATCGTCAAAAAGTTCCTGGAAGTTGTAATGACGCAGTAATTCTATATCGCTGCGGTCCTCCATGGTAAAAATAACCTGACTGGTCTTTCCCAACGATACAATCACGGTGTCCGTCTGTTGTGCCGGTGCAGTCATGGTCGATGAAATGATTGCGCCGAGGATCAAAAAGTGTCTCATCATTTTATTTGTTTTCACTACGTTGTTTGTCGCCCCTGAAATTGAAGGCGAGGATCTCATTCTTTTTCTGCCGCAAATCGCCAAGAGGATCCTGATCGTATTTCAGTTCTTGCGCTTTTGCTAGCAGCTTCTTCAACGTAGATGGCTTTTTGTCGTCGGACGTTGCATCAGCCATTGCTTCTTTATCAAGATATTTCTTATTCACTTCTTCGACGGAGTATACAAGAGTGACCCTGGTCGTTTTATCCGAAGGCCGTTCAACCTCGTCGCGTTGTTCGTGACCGGGTAACACGGGTTCTGTTTCGTCACCTATCTCTGCAAGCAAGGTTGAATTGTGTTCGTCACCTTCCATGCTTTGCGTTTCTGTTTCGATGCGAGCCGCTTCCTCGGTTTGTGGCGCCGATGGTCTCTCAGATTCAGTTCTGGTCGTTCGTGTTTCAGCGGCCAGCTGGCGGCTCTGATCCGGAATATTCGACGATTTCTGTGCCTTTTCTTCTGTTTCCTGCGGCGCAGGCTCCGTCACATGAGGTTGCTCCTGCACCGGGCTGGCTTTTTCAGCCTTATCCGGGCTTTGATTTTTTGCTGTTTGAACGACTTCCTGAGTATTGAACAACAGGGCGGCCGTTGTTATTGTTGCCAACAGAGCTATGGAAGCGGCAATCTTCATCGCCAGGTTGGCGCCGCTGCCTCGACGGATGCGACTTTCAACACGTTCCCATGCCCTTTCTGGGGCCGGGAGCTGAAAGTTTTCCAGCTTTTCGCGGAATAACTGATCTGGTTGCTGGCTCATGACTGCTGATTTTTCTTTTCCTCTGCCCATTCCTTTTCCATTAACATTTTTTGCAGATAGGCCCTGGCGCGGCTTAGTTGAGATTTTGAAGTGTTCTCATTGATGCCGAGCTTTTCGGCTATCTCCTTGTGTGAATATCCGTCGATCGCATACATATTGAATACCACCCGATATCCCGCGGGTAGTTCTGCGATCATGCGGAGGAGGTCTTCTGCCTCGAGGCGGTCAGCGGCTTTTTCGTAATCGACCTCCAGGTGCGCCTGCTCAAGATCGATCTCAGGGTACATAGCCCGGCTTTTGCGCAGCCAGGTGAGGGCCTCGTTAACCATGATCCTCCTTATCCACCCTTCAAAACTACCTTCTTCCCGAAACTGATGAATCCGTTCGAATATCTTGGTAAACCCCATAATCAGTACGTCCTCGGCCTCCATGGGATGCCGGACATACCGATAGCAAACGGCGTACATTTTCGAAGAATAGAGGTCATAGAGCTGTCGTTGGGCGCGTGCATCACCCTTCCTACAGCCTTTGATCAGTTCATCTTCCCTGGACCGGTATATTTTGAGTTCCATTTAAGGTTCCAATGACAAGATGCACCCCGCTGACCCCAGGTTGCGTCGGACTACCGAAAAATTCTAATAGGCCGCCTTGTAATTGATGACGATGTTAAGAATGGTGAAGTCGTCGGATCGCACGGTGACGGGATTGATCGACCCTTTGGCGTCGAACACGTTGGCAAAAAGACCGTCAGGCTCCTTTGTAAATACGGAGTATGTGCCGGGCGGTAGCTTGATTCTGTATTCGCCTCGCTTATTGCTCTTGCCCTTGGCAACGAGCGTTGAAGAAACCTCCTTGTAGAGGCCGTTCCCCTGGGTCGCCTCGTTGCGCGTGGTCAACTCGTAGACGTAGATCTCGCGAACAATCCCCGTGCCCTCAGTTCGCTTCACGCCCGGGCCGGGCATCTGGTTCCCCTCCACCCAAGTCACTTTGCCACAAATTCCTTGTTTTTGGGCGATCACGTCGCTCGCCAAAGCCACCGCCAGCGCAACTAAAAAGACATATTTCATATCCCGAAGATATGATTTTTCGAGTGCCAAACGTCAAAAACCGGCGAATACCAGGTAGAAGAGGATGATAAGGAGCACGATGATGATCATAAGTTCAGGGGTTAAGGTTATTGTCTAAGACGGATTTTGTGCATCCGGGTGACCGTAGGGTTTCCTCTGTAATTTACTTCGCTGACGAATCCCTTCTCTATTTCAAGGTATTCGGTCACATGAACCTTGGCTGAGGAGACGCCGAAGACCTCCACGGTCGCGTCCCGTACGGTCAGGTCGTATGCCGATAACTTGGAGGCAAAGCGCAGACGTGCCCTCATGCGGTCAGCTGATCCCGAAAGGTGAGCGTCCGCCGCACCGGTCAGGTCCATATTGAGCCGGTCTGCATCAATTTTGCCCCGAAGGCGTACTGGGCCGTTCCCTTCTATGTCGATACCATTGGAACGAAACCGGTCAAAATAGACGGTGCCCACACCGGCGGCTTCCAATTTTTGCAGTTCAGGAAGGGTAATGTCAACCCGGATCTTCGTCAGGTCGAGTTCATCAGCATCGTTCCAATCAAAACTGCGGTGCCTTTTGGGGGTGATGATCAGCGTGCGACCTGAACGGTAGACGTTGTATTCCTCACGCTCAATTTCGGACCCGCCGATGGCGACTCGATGTTCATTCCCCACGGAAAGGGTCAGATCGAAATTTCCGGTAATCTCAATTTCATCGAAGTCACCGTAGCCAGCGGACACATGGGACCAATCGGTCGCCGAGCGGTGACCAGCGTCATCATTCCGTTCCGGGCAGTCAAGGCACACGAGTTCGTTTTGTTCGTTGATGATCCATTTGTACCTGTACACGTCGTCGAAATCGTACGGGCCGCAACAGTACACCGGATTGTCAATAAAACGGGCGAATGATTCATCCATCATGAAAGGCCTATTGTACGGGATGTACATCACCATCTCAAGGCTCTGAAAACGAAATACCGCATCGCGTCTGAATGAAATGTCGCTATCGAAAGTGAACACCGAGTCTGCAAGTTCAACGTTGTACGCGATCATCTTTGCGTTTTCGATCGCATCAGCGCGGCTCCTGCCGCGGCCTTCAAATTCGTAACGCAAACGGAAGTCGTCGCTTTTGTGACCTCGCAAATCGAGGTGGACGGCACGGTAGCCCGTTGTTCCTTCATTAAGCCGGAATACTGCCACGCTTGCATCGACCTTGAAGGTCGACTCTGTTCGATAGACGGCGTCCTCGTGGAGCGATAGAGCAATCCGTGGCACGGTGGCAGCGACCACCGCTGCGCTCACAAAGAATGCGACAAACAAGGTCCACCCCACGGCCGCGCCAAAGACAATGCGTTTGGCAACAACGGACAATCCGAGCAGGACGACAAAGATTGCCGGAATCGAGGCGGCAATGAAAGATGCAACAGCTGTCCCGGTTGGAAATGATTGAAAAATGGTATCCAGCGGCACTTGGGCGTGATCCCACCCCCACCACCAGGCATTAGTAGCCGACAGGACACCTGCAAGGACTCCGGCCGAAATCACCAGACCGGAAATCATCGATAGCCCTACGATAACCAGCACTACACCGATGGCTACACGCACAACGTCAAGTAATGGTTCCAACACCTTAGCGATTCCCTGGAGTACGGCTCCAAGGATTCGGAAAGGCAGCAGGATCAAGTGTGCGAAGGTGCCTTCATTCCTGCCGGACTCAGTCCGGTTCCTTTTTAGGGTTGATTCGATATTGGAAAGCGTAACGGGTTCACCTTGCATCCGGACCCGGTCGGTGACGGTGCGTGCTTCGGGAAGGATTATCCAGAGCACGATGTAAAGGAAGAGCCCGAGGCCGCCGACGACCGTAAACACGACAAACAAAATGCGAATGGCTACTATGTCTATGCCGAGGTATGCGGCAACGCCTCCCGCGACCCCCCCCAGGACTTTTTGGTCTGGATCGCGGAACATCTTTTTCCCGGTAGTCGGCTCCTCGAGATGATAAGATCCGGGTACTACGATCCACATCACGAGATAGATGAGAAACGACATGCCGTAAGCGAAGAACATAAGCGCAAAAAGTAACCTGATCCAGAGGGGGTCTACATTTAGGTAGTTGCCTAGTCCGGCGCATACACCTCCGAGTATTTTCCGTTTTTGATCTCGCATCAAATTCTTTGGAGGTGCGTAGGTCCGTTCGCTGCCGCCTTCGGAGGAGGTTTCTGAACCGTTAGCATCTGCTTCGGTGGTATCCTTATCGAATGCCTGACGCTCTTCGCTGGTCGCGTCGAGAAGGCTCGGCTGCGTCACC
>CAZIAG010000026.1:15725-16404 GCA_964537375.1 uncultured Roseivirgaceae bacterium | reverse complement strand
ACAACCAAGTGGGCTTTACGACTGACTTCGACGATGCGCGCACAAGTATTTATTGTACGGACATCGCAAAGATCGTTGATGCGCCGGTTCTCCACGTCAATGGCGACGACGCCGAAGCCGTTCATCTTTGCGCAACGCTGGCCGTAGAGTACCGTCAGCGATTCGGGAAGGATATCTTCATCGACCTGCTTTGTTATCGCCGTCATGGCCACAACGAAAGCGACGAGCCGAAGTTCACCCAACCGAAGTTGTATAATATCATCGCTAAGCATCCCAATCCCCGCGAAGTGTATCTGAAGAAGCTTATCGAACGCGGAGATGTAGATGGCGCCCTTGCAGAAGAATTGGACAAGAGCTTCCGCAAACAATTGCAGGACCGGCTAAATGAAGTAAAACAGAAACCGCTGCCTTATAAGGCACAAAAAATTGAAGCTGAATGGGAGAAGCTGCGCCCAGCCAAACCATCCGACTTCGATAGTTCGCCAAAAACGGGAATCTCTCAGTCAGTCATCGATAAGGTTGGCAAAGCCTTGACGACAATCCCTGAAGGGTTCAAGCCAATCAAACAGATTGAAAAGCTGTTAAGAGACCGCCATGCCGCATTCTTTGAAGAAAAGAAACTTGGTTGGGCCGAAGCAGAACTCCTCGCCTATGGTTCCCTACTCGCGGAAGGCACACC
>CAZIAG010000026.1:0-15715 GCA_964537375.1 uncultured Roseivirgaceae bacterium | reverse complement strand
TGTCGGGACAAGACGTCAAGCGCGGAACCTTCTCGCATCGGCACGCATACTTGTTTGATGCGAATACGAACGAACCTTATTGCGCGCTGGACCACATAGAAAAGGGACAGAAAAAATTCCATATCTACAACTCCCTCCTTTCCGAATTCGGCGTGCTCGGATTCGAGTATGGATACGCGATGTCTACGCCCCATGCCCTGGTGATTTGGGAAGCACAATTCGGCGACTTCGTTAACGGAGCGCAAGTGATGATCGACCAGTTCATTTCAAGCGCCGAATCGAAATGGCAGCGAATGAACGGATTGGTGATGCTGCTGCCACATGGCTACGAAGGTCAGGGGCCGGAGCACTCGAGCGCGAAGCCTGAACGATTTCTCCAACTCTCGGCTGAGTACAACATGATTGTCGCCAACCCGACAACGCCAGCCAACTTCTTTCATCTCCTCCGCCGGCAGGTCGCCTGGCCGTTCAGAAAACCATGTGTAGTGTTTTCTCCAAAATCGCTTCTCCGCCACCCCCTGGTCGTATCTCCCATAAACGAATTCGTGGACGGTGTATTCAATGAGGTCATCGACGATCCTAACGCAAAGGCAAAGGATGTTAAGCGACTTCTCCTTTGCTCGGGAAAAGTCTATTACGATCTCCTGGAATACCAGCAAAAGAAGAAAGCAAAGGATACGGCAATCGTTCGAATCGAACAACTGCATCCTTTCCCGGAGAAGCAATTTAACGCGATCTTGAAGCGGTATAAAGAAGCAAAGGTGGTCTGGGTGCAAGAGGAGCCGGAGAACATGGGTTACATTTCGTATATCCGCAGGGTTCAGCCGAAGCTCGCTCTGGAATTTATCTCACGCAAAGCCAGCGCGTCGCCTGCCACAGGCTATGCAAGAATACATAAGGCTGAGCAGGACAAGATTGTTGCAAAAGCATTCGAAATTTGATCGGTACCAAAATTATTACAACAAAATTCTAGTACATGGCCATTCAGGTTAAAGTACCCACAGTCGGAGAATCCATTTCCGAAGTCACCATTGCCAACTGGTTCAAAAAAGACGGTGACGTCGTACAGCTCGATGAGGTGATCGCCGAACTTGAGTCGGACAAGGCAACCTTTGAACTCACCGCGGAAAGTGCCGGTGTTTTGAAAATCATTCGGAAGCAGGGAGAAAATGTTCCTATCGGAGAAGTGATTTGTGAAATCGAACCCAATGGTCAGCCACAACCGACCAAGAGCGAATCAAAGAAGGCCGCAGCAGAACCGCCTGCCCAATCGACCAAAGCTACGGGACAAGTGAAGGAAATGAAGGTCCCAGCCGTTGGCGAATCGATTACAGAGGTAACAATCTCCACCTGGCTGAAGAAGGACGGTGATTTTGTCAACACTGATGAAATTATCGCTGAGGTAGAATCTGACAAGGCAACGTTTGAGCTACCTGCCGAAGCCACGGGTATTTTGCGGATCGTTGCTCAGGAGAAAACCACATTACCGATCGGTGGGCTGATCTGTCGTATCGAAGTGGTGGAAGGTACAGTTCCTACCGCTTCAAAATCACAGCAGGAAGAAAGCGGAAAACCTTCCGCACAAGAAACTCAGAACTACGCCGCAGGGCATCCATCTCCCGCAGCTGCAAAAATTCTCGATGAGAAGGGGATTCCCGCGTCGCAGGTAACAGGTACAGGTGTGGGCGGTCGTATCACTAAGGAAGATGCACTGAAATCCGAGCGGGCAAAAAGCGAATCCAAATCGCCGGGGCAGGGGGCAGCCGTGCCCGCAGCGCAGGCTGGCGGTGAAAGAACGGAAAGGCGTGAAAAAATGACGTCGCTCCGACGGACCATCGCACGCCGCCTTGTTTCGGTTAAGAACGAAACCGCTATGCTGACCACTTTCAATGAAGTGGACATGAAACCGATTATGGACCTTCGCGCGAAGTACAAAGATCAGTTCAAGGAAAAATATGGAGTCGGGCTGGGTTTCATGTCGTTTTTCACCAAGGCGGTTTGTGCAGCACTGAAGGAATTTCCCGCAGTGAACGCTTCCATTGACAATGACGAGATCGTCTACCACGATTATTGCGATATCTCCATTGCGGTGTCCACGCCACGCGGCCTTGTTGTTCCGGTCATCCGAAACGCCGATAAGCTGACTTTTGACCAGATCGAAAGTGAAGTAGTCCGACTTGCGACACGTGGACGTGATGGGAAATTGTCAATCGATGAGATGACTGGAGGGACCTTTTCGATAACCAACGGCGGTGTTTTCGGGTCGATGCTCTCGACGCCAATCATCAATCCTCCGCAAGCGGCAATACTGGGCATGCACAACATCGTCGAACGACCCGTGGTCATAAACAAAGAGATTGTAGTCCGACCCGTCATGTTTGTCGCTCTGTCATATGATCACCGTATCATCGATGGACGTGAATCCGTGAGCTTCCTCGTCCGCGTTAAGCAGATGCTGGAAGATCCAGGTCGGCTCATCCTCGGTGTTTAAACGAACAAACCCTTGTTTAATCATACTCAGTAGATTCCGCTATTATGCAATACAACGTAACCGTTATTGGATCAGGGCCCGGTGGCTACGTGGCCGCCATTCGATGTGCACAGCTTGGTTTCAAGACCGCCATAGTTGAAAAGTATGCGACACTGGGTGGCACGTGTCTGAACGTCGGCTGTATTCCCTCAAAAGCGTTGCTTGATTCGTCTGAACACTTTATCAATGCCAAGGAGAATTTTAAGGCGCATGGAATAGAAGTACTCGAGCCGAAGGTAAACCTGGAGCAAATGATCAAGAGGAAGGGCGAAGTAGTCAAGGCCAATGTCGATGGCATCGCATTTCTCATGAAGAAAAACAAGATCGATGTCTATCGTGGACTCGGATCTTTCGTCGACAAGAATACGATTCAGGTAACACCGACGGATGGGGGGGCTGAATCAAAGATTTCGACCGATTACGTTATCATAGCTACCGGATCTAAACCAACACCGCTTCCTTTTGCACCTTTCGATAAAAAACGTATCATTTCAAGTACCGAGGCACTTGAACTTAAAGAGATTCCGAAGCACCTCATCGTTATCGGCGGAGGCGTGATAGGCATGGAGCTTGGAAGCGTTTATGCGCGTATCGGTTCAAAGGTCACCGTCGTGGAATTCCTCGATAGCTTGATCCCGACCATGGATGGTACGCTTGGGAAGGAGTTGTTGAAGGTCACGAAAAAATTAGGGATGGAGTTTCATCTCGGTCACAAGGTCACCTCAGTTGAAAACAAAGGAAAGGAGGTTGTCGTCAAAGCGCAAGGGAAAGACGGCAAGGCCTTGGAGCTAAAGGGGGATTACTGCCTCGTGAGCATTGGAAGGCGTCCTTATACGGAAGGATTGGGACTTGACAACGTAGGTCTTCAAACCGTTAAAGGGCAAATTCCGGTTGACGATTACCTGAAAACATCCGTCGACAACATCTTTGCCATTGGGGATGTAGTACGTGGGCCCATGCTTGCGCACAAGGCCGAGGAAGAAGGTGTTTTCGTGGCGGAGCGCCTCGCCGGACAAAAGCCACACATACATTACCACCTTATTCCAGGTGTCGTTTACACGTGGCCGGAAGTGGCCAGCGTCGGCTATTCCGAGGAGCAACTCAAGGAACAAGGGCGCAGCTACAAGGTTGGAAGCTTCCCCTATAAAGCATTGGGTCGCGCCCGCGCAAGTATGGATGTCGATGGCCTGGTAAAAGTACTCGCCGACAAACAGACAGATGAAATTCTTGGGGTGCACATCATTGGTGCCCGTGCGGCCGACATGATCGCGGCCGGCGTCACGGCAATGGAGTTCCGGGCATCAGCGGAGGACGTGGCGCGCATGTCGCATGCCCATCCAACTTACATGGAAGCCATGAAAGAGGCATGCCTGGCCGCTACCGCAAACCGACCAATCCACCTTTAATCGGGCATTTGCTCACGAAGAGGCTCCCCTTGCTGCAATACTCGTTTTGATGATTGTCCTAAGAAGAACTGCGTATAGCTGCGCAGTGCAATGGCCATCACGAGGGGGATCAGCGCAAAATTCAGTTTTTGCGGGAGCCATGGCCATGTAAATAATATCAGAAGACATATTACTGCCACCGACAGAAAATATTTGGATAACCACGCAGGGCGTCGAATGAACGCTATAGAGGCGACTAAATGTGTAGGGAGCGCCCACAGGAGATTCAGGTTCTTCGCGGCCGCGCGATGATCAGTTGCTACCCAAAGCAACAACAACAACACGCCGAGCAGTCCGAGCACCGTGAAAAGTATGACGTCCAGATACGTGGAAGCCCGCTTGCGCTTGAAATCAAAAAAGGTGATTACAACGATCACCAAAAAGACCGTCGTGAACGCCGCGATCGGTGTAATGGCAGGTTGGGGGATCTCCTGCGGGCGCGATTCATATATCACCTTCCGCTCTTTCACCAACGGTTCCAGTATGCCGTTCTTGAGAATCGTCGCGTGAGCAAATCCCGATTCAACATAATCAGGAAGAAACATGTACTCAAAAGGTTCCGCCTTCTTGTCCATTGGTAATCCAAGGCATATGTCAATTCCCAGATCTCCCCAAGGTTGGTGTTTTAGGTACAAATCGGTAAGCTCCCGGATTGTATACTCAGTGCTAACATATGACCCGTCAAATTGTACCGTATCCCCAAAAACCTCCAGTAAAACCGCAGGCATCTTTGTGGCGCAGTTGTCATAGAAATAGTCGTAGAGATAGTGCTGGTTCTCCGGCAATGCATTCCATTGAAGAAAATCGTAGAGGCGTTGCTTTTGTTGAGGGGTCAGGTTGAGTTTTTGCTCGTGAACATACCGGTTAAAATAGATATACACATATTCAAAGTCTTTGTAGTTCGATACATGAAGCCGGTAAAGGAGATTGCCGCGTGCAAAATTTAAATAGAAATTAGGTTGGTCAAAATCAAAGACACCATAGTTGTATGCGTCATCAATGCCGAGTGCGGGATCGTAAACGCGAAAAGCACTGTGACCAAAGGCGGTGTACAGGTGATCCTGTGAAGGTCCCATCGTAATGACGGAGATCTCGGCCTGCGGCGACAAACGGTTCTGTGCCGGGAGGATACCGGGGACTAGCAAAAGAAAAGCGACAAGGCGTATCATAGTACGGAAACGGCTAAATATAAGCACGATTGTGGGATCATTGAGATCAAAATAGAAAGTATCTTGCAGAATGGTGGGTCTTGCCGATAGCCTGAATCTAGTAAAGAAAACCACTCCAGCGCGTGCCTGGAATGCGCTCCGCGTGCTCACCGGTTTTTATTATTCCCGCCTGACCCGGCGACCGGGGATAACAGGAATGCCCACAAGTCTCTCGATCGAACCAACAACCTCGTGCAATCTGCGTTGCCCAGAATGTCCCAGCGGCTTGCGGTCGTTCACCCGGCCGACAGGCATGCTTGATGAAGATTTGTTTATCAGTGTACTCGATCAGCTGCAATCTAGCCTGCAGTACCTAACCTTTTACTTTCAGGGCGAGCCTTATCTCCACCCGAAATTTCTGCGCATGGTTTCCCTCGCCGCGTCAAGGGGCATTTACACAACCACATCAACTAACGGTCACTTTTTGCGAGATGACGTCGCCAGGGAGACCGTATTGTCTGGGCTCGATCGTCTCATCATTTCTATTGACGGAACCACTCAAGAAACTTACGAGGCATACAGGGTAGGAGGAACACTCGAAAAGGTCTTGACCGGTACCCAAAACGTGGTAACATGGAAACGACGACTCGGGTCACCGACACCGCACATCGTTTTTCAATTCCTCGTGGTGAAGCCCAATGAACATCAGGTCGATGATGTTCACCGTCTGGCCAGGGAAATGGGTGTCGATCAGGTAGCCCTCAAAACGGCTCAAATCAACGACTTCGTTAACGGGTCCAGGCTCATCCCGTCAAAGAATAAGTATTCACGTTACCGGCAAACGACCGACGGCACCTATGTGCTGAAGAACCGCCTTGAGAACCAATGCTGGAAGATGTGGCACAGTTGCGTTATCACCTGGGATGGAAAGGTCGTCCCCTGTTGTTTCGACAAAGATGCGCAATACGTCATGGGCGACCTCAGGCAGCAATCGTTTCGAGATATATGGTTTGGCGAGCGATACGCTCAGTTCAGGGCTTCCATCCTAAGGGCCCGGAAAGAGATAGATATTTGTCGCAACTGCTCAGAGGGCACCCGCGTTTGGGCATAGTCTGAATCAGACCTTCTTCATGCGCTTCTGCATATCAGCCACCGCACATTTTCCACATCCGGTAGAACATCCCGATTCGGTAAAGGACCGATAAATCAGGCGGCCGAGGTACACCACGGCTCCCATAAATATCAACAAAATAAGGAGGTTCTGGATCATGAGGCCAATTTAGGGAATACAGCTGTATAACACTGTCCACCTTAAAATAATTTGTTCGCACCGTTCAAAAATGAACAAAAAGATTTCCTGGAAACATGGACTGATGCCGCTGAAGGCTCAAAAAGAAGGCTCAATCAAAATGGCATTCGAATTGTCATTCCCAAGCGTTTCCAAGGCAAAAGAACGAACCCGATGCTTCAAAACTATTTCAAGACTGCCTGGCGCAGTATTCTCAGCCAGAAGACAAGCACAATCCTCAATGTCGCGGGCCTTACGCTTGGCATTACCAGCAGCCTGATCTTGTTTCTACTGGTGTCATACCACACCGGTTTCGACGACCATCACGCAAAACGCGACAGAATCTATCGCATCGTCAACCAATCAAAAAGTAATGAGGCGATGAATTATCAGGCGGGCGTCCCGTCTTTACTGCCTGAAGCGTTTCGGGCTGATTTCCCCGAAGCTGAAGAGGTCGTTTTTACTTCCTACCGTCACGACGCCCTGATATTGGTTCCCCGGGCCAACGGCGAATGGATCAAATTTCGGGAACCCCATGGAGTCGTCTACACCGAGCCAGCCTTTTTCCGCGTATTCGACCGCAACGTGCTTATCGGTGATGCGGGTAAAGGACTTGACGAGCCTAGCGAGGCTGTGATATCCTCTTCTATGGCAAAAAAATACTTCGGACGGGAAGATGCTATTGGCGAGGTCTTTCAATTTGAAAAACGTGACTTCCGTGTATCAGCCATACTCGAGGATGCTCCTGCGAACACGGACTTTCCGTTCAATATAATGCTCTCCTACGCAACGGTAAAAGCGGACCGCGAGAAAAACGGCTGGCATAGCGTGTGGAGCAACGAGCAATGCTACTTCTTGCTGAAAGAAGGCGAAAGCATCGACGCCGTCACCGATCGACTTCCTCAGTTTTCGACAAAGCATCTCGGCGAAGATGACTTCGACAAGACGACCTACTTCGTCCAGCCATTGAGCGAAATGCATTTTGATCCGCGGTTTAGCACCTATTCCTTCAACACTGTGCCAATAGAAGTGCTCATTGCCCTCGGGGCAATCGCCATCATCCTTATCATTACAGCGTGTGTCAATTTTGTCAATCTGGCAACGGCTGAGGCGGCGCGAAGATCAAAGGAGGTGGGGATTAGGAAATCCCTGGGCAGCACACGCCTGCAATTGGTATTCCAATTCATAGGCGAAACAACGCTGGTAACGATCATCTCCGTAGTGGTGGCACTTGGATGCACGCAGTTGGTCCTCGGATTCATTAACCCATTCTTGAAACTCTCGCTGTCACTTGATCTTGGCTCAAACAAAGAACTATGGCTTGTGATCGGATGCATTATCATCGGCGTGTCGGCGCTTTCAGGGATTTACCCTGCCTTTGTCATTTCAGGTTTCAAGCCCATTGTCGTTTTGAAAAACACACTGAACAATAAGGCGTCTTCCGGATATCACGTGCGCAGAGCCCTGGTTGTACTTCAGTTCTTTATCTCACAGCTATTCATTATCACGACGATCGTCATGGTGAATCAGTTGAACTATTGGGAGGAACACGACCTCGGTTTCGCCAAAGAAGGCATAATCCTGGCGCCAATTCCCGCCCTCGACCAGAAATCCGGTGAATCTTTACATATCACGCGGGCACGGACGTTACGTGATGAAATGGCGAAAATTCCCGGTGTGATCACTGCCAGCCTTGCGAGCACACCGCCCTCAAGTGGTAGCACATCCTGGACTGACTTCACGGTCGAAGGAATGCCGGGACAATTCGTCACACAGGCGAAATATGTCGACGGTAACTACATCGACCTTTTTGAACTCAAGCTATTGGCTGGTCGGGGTCTGGAGGATTTTGATACAACACAAGCGTATGTGGTAAACGAAACATTTGCAAAGATCGTCGGCTTCAATAATCCCGCAGATATCGTTGGAAGGAATATTCTTCTTTGGGGCAGAACATTGCCGGTTGTAGGTGTAGTCAGGGATTTCCACACGACTTCACTGATGAAAGAAATTGAGCCCACGATATTGCTCAACGGCTTCGCGGGTTATAGAACCCTTTCTTTAAGGGTAGATATGAAACAATCTCACGAAATCCTCAACCTGCTGAAGGCAAAATGGGAGGCAACATATCCAGAGCACTTGTTCGAATACACGTATCTTGACGACACGATTCGCCAATTCTATGAGGGTCATCGAAGAACAAACATCCTGCTGATGACCTTTACCGGCATCGCGATCATTATCGGAGCACTGGGTTTGTTCGGACTCGTTTCCTTCATGGCAAATCAGAAGGTAAAAGAGATTGGTATACGAAAAGTCCTCGGCGCGACCGTAGAAAGCATAATACTCATTTTCGCAAAAGAGTTCGGCGTCCTCATTCTCATCGGCTTCGTCCTTGCCGCTCCCATGGGCTGGTGGAGCATGAACATATTCCTGCGGGAATTTGCCTACAAGGTGGAACCTGGAATAGGCGTTCTGTTGCTAGGCCTGTTGATATCGGCTTCCATTGCATTGATAACGGTGAGCTATCGTTCATTCAGGGTAGCCACGCTGAACCCGGCACACACCCTTCGTTATGAATAATTGAAAATTCTTCTGCTCAATCCCCAGGAGACGCCCGGGGAAAATTTTTTCAAAGAAAAGCCGCGGTGCAACACCACGGCTTTTTGAACATACGGAACACCGGACGAATACTACCCTTCCGGGTTTAATACCGCCCGGATATAGTTCTTCGTATCGAGATACTTTTTCGCAACGGTCTTCAATTGATCCGGTGTCAATGCCTCGACACGTTTTTCATACGACAGGATTGACGCGGGGTCCGTACCGAGCTCGATCGATTGAATTAAATGCCGTGCCCAGAAATTGTTGTCCTTGACGTTCACCAGGTACTGTTGTTTCCACGTTTCTTTGACCTTGGCAAGGTCTTCAGCAGTTGGACCTTCACGCTGCACCTTTTCTATCTCCTTTATCGTGGCCTCAATCAAGTTATCGACATTCTCGGGACCACATGGCAGCGTGATACCAGCACTGTATGAGCCATAAGGTAGTTTGCTGAGCGACGCAAACATGCCACCGCCGTAAATTCCACTTAGGTCTTCCCGGAGTGTCTCAATCAGCTTTATGTTCATCAATTCAGCGAGTGCCTGCAACCTCAATTGTTCGTCTTGCGAATATTCAGCTTCGCCATTCCACATAATCCGGATAAGGCTTTTTGGTTCGGTGCCTTTCTTGAACTCCCTGGTGATCGGAGCGCGTGCCGGCCGGAGGCCAACATCCTTGAACGCTGACTTCTGCCCATTCGACGGGAGGCTGCCGAGGTACGTGGCCAGCATCGGCTTAATCGAATTAACGTCAAACTTCCCGACGAACACAAACGTAAATTCGTTCGCGTTGCCAAAACGTTCCTTGTAGATCTCAAATGCACGCTTGGCATCTATCTTTGCAAATGTTTCCGCATTCGGCAACCTCGGAGCCCATGGGTGATCTTTGTAGAGGAGATACTGTAACGAATCCTGGAATGCAAACTGTGGATCCAGCGTCAGATTCTGATAAAGCGCCTGCTGGCGTGTTACGAATGAGTTGAACAATTCCGGATCAAGGCGGGGTTCCGTGAAGTAAAGGTGCGCAAGTTGCAACAAGGTCTCTACATCATTCGCGCTACTTTGCCCACCTAGTCCCTCTGAAAGCGTTCCAATACGAGGTGACACACTCGCTGTCTTCCCTGCCAGAACCTTGCGTAGATCAGTCGGCGAAAATTGACCAATGCCCATTTGCGCAACTACGGAAGCTGCATACTCTGCGTTGTAACGATCCTTCGCATCAAACAGATATTGACCGCCAGGGCGTGTGGCCATCATTACAACCTGGTCGTTCTTGAAATCGGTAGGCTTGAGGAGGACGCGAACGCCGTTGCTCAGCGTCAATTCCGTAAGACCAAGTTCTTTGTGTTCCTTCTCATTGCTGATCGTCCCTGCGGCCGGTGCCTTTTCCATCAGTGCAGTGGCAATCGTTTTCTCTTCAAAGGGCTTTACCTCGGCACGGGCGGCGGCTTCCATTAGTGCTAACAATTGGTCGCCGGTAGGTGTTTCAAATTGCGCTTGCTCCGGGCCCGTGTAGACCACCAGCTTGTTTGCTGAGATCGGCGGAATTATCCGGGCAGCATATTCATTCACTTCCTGCAGGGAAATGTTGTCGAGAAACGTCTTGTGATACTGGTATTCATTCTCAATGCCCGGAATCGGCTCTTTTTCCAAGAAATGATTGATGTATTCCTGCACAAGTCTGTCGGACTCGGTCTTATCACGTTCGTTGTATGCCTGTTCGATGCTTCTCATGAGCATCTTTCTGGTGCGGTCGAGTTCGGTCTCCGTAAATCCGAATTTGCGCGCCCGCTCATTTTCCTGGATGATCGCATTGATTGCAGGGCCAGGGCCGTCCTTCGTCAAAACCGCAAATGCACTGTAGCCTTCATATCCTCTTACAAATCCACTGATCGAGCTGCCGCCAAAAATGAATGGCGGGTTTGCCTGCTGTGTGAGTTCTGTCATTCGCTGGCCAAGCATCGAAGTGAATAGCCGGCGCACAATGTATTCACGATAGTCACCCAACGTGGTCTCCTCCTGTACTTTCTGATTCGAATAGAGAATCTGCAGGACTGGATGAGTGGCCTCCTTGTCGGTTGCGACTACGCCTTCCGATTTCGTTCTCGGCGGCACTTCAGCATACGCACGTGGCCTCGCTTTCTTAGGATTCTTCAGGTGATCAAAATGTTTCCTGATATAGCTTTCGGCCTCCGCCGGGTCGATGTCACCGACAACGACCACGGCCATGAGATCGGGTCGGTACCAGTCGCGGTAGAAGCGCTTCAATGCATCATACTTAAAAGTCTTGAGTATCTCCTCCTTCCCGATCGGGAGGCGTTCGGCGTACCTCGAACCCGCAAATATCTTCGGATATGTGATCTTGCTCATCCGATCATTTGCGCCTTTTCCTATGCGGGATTCCTCCAGAACGACACCTCGTTCCTTGTCAACCTCTTCATCATCAAACGCGACTGTGCTTGCCCAATCTTCCAGGATTTGAAACCCTTTCTCAACATTCTCCTTGTTTTCGGTTGGGATGGGTAGAATATACACGGTCTCATCAAAGCTCGTGTAGGCGTTCAGATCTGCGCCGAACTCAACCCCAATGGATTGCAGGAACGAAATCAAATCGTTCTTCCTAAAGTTTTTACTACCATTAAATGCCATGTGCTCGGTAAAGTGGGCAAGACCGAGCTGATCGTCATCTTCGAGTATGGACCCGGCATTAACGACCAGGCGTAGTTCCACTTTGTTTTCGGGTTTCTTATTGGTCCGGATATAATAGGTCAAGCCGTTCGATAACTTGCCAACCTTTACGTTCGGATCGATCGGTAATTTCTCTTCGAGGTTGGTCTGAGCCGGGGCCACAGCCATTTGAAGCGTACACATCAGTGCTACCACAACGGCTTTGAATCCTGTCATTGGGGTCTTCATAATTGTTAAGTTTTCTTAATTGTTTGGTATCAGCGATCGTAAGCTAATAAAAGAAACGAGTAGGAAAAAATGAAATTCAATAACCCCATTGCGGGCGGATCACATCCAGCATCTCCCCATGAATGGCCGAATTCGAGGCGCACATTTCGCCTCCAAACAAAAAGTTATCCCCACCTCTAAAATCGCTGATCTTTCCTCCGGCTCGTTCAACGATAAATGCTCCGGCAGCGACATCCCAGGGATTGAGATTGTACTCAAAGAAACCCTCCAATCGACCACAAGCAACATAGGCGAGGTCTATAGCGGCACTTCCAAACCGCCGTATCCCATGAGATCGGGCTAGGAAATGCTTGATTATGTCGAGATATACTTCACTCTTGTCAAGGTGATAATAGGGGAACCCGGTTGCCAGCAAGCTGTCTCTGAGAAGGTCGATACCAGATACGCGAATTTCACGATGGTTGCAATATGCCTTTCCGTCTCTCACCGCGTGAAAGCATTCGTTGGCTGAAATGTGATAAACAACGCCCAACACGGGAACCCTATCTTCAATAAGCGCCACCGAAATCGCAAACATCGGGACACCATGCAGAAAATTGGTCGTGCCGTCAAGAGGATCAATCACCCAATTAAAGCGCTGCGTGTGTGACTGTTCAATCGTACCCTCCTCTGTAATAAAGCCTGCCTCCGGCAGCAAGCGTTGAAGCGCCGTCACCAACCTGCGTTCAGCCTCTTTATCGACATACGAAACGAGATTATTGAATGTACTGCCTTTGAACTCAATCCTGGAAAGGTCAAACGAGCTTCCTTCACGCCGGATAAATTCACCAACTTGTCGACACTGTTCTATAACCTCGTTCTCGATACGTTGTAAATCCATGCGGCCTAATTAAACCTTGGGTGAAGATATACACATTGAATCAATTACCCTATTGCTCAATCGCGGGTTCCGGTAACGGAAATGGTTTAACTCTGTTTCCACTAACAACAATAACAACTTCCCCTCGCACTTCGTTTTCACGGTAATGCGCAAGCAGCGTGCCAAGTGTGCCATTGCGTGTCTCTTCAAAGATCTTGGTGAGTTCCCGGGATACAGATGCCATCCGATCCGGACCAAAAACCGACGAAAACTGCTCCAGCGTTCTTGCCAGCCGGTGTGGGGATTCGTAGAAAATCATCGTCCGTTCTTCGTTCCGCAGCTTTTCCAAAACGGTTTGCCTCCCCTTCTTTTGGGGAAGAAAACCTTCAAACACAAATCGATCCGCCGGAAGCCCGGATTTTACGAGGGCCGGGACAAAGGCTGTCGGTCCGGGCAGACATTCCATGGGTAAGTCCTCGACGATGCACGCGCGGGCCAGGAGAAAGCCTGGGTCAGAAATACCCGGGGTACCAGCGTCGGTAACCAGCGCCATCCTTTCGCCCTTCTTGAGTCGCTCGATTATCCCATTCAACGTCTTGTGTTCATTGAAGCTATGAAAGCTCTGCATGGGCTTATCGATGCCGTAGTGCTTCAACAGTTTTCCTGAGGTGCGCGTATCTTCGGCGAGGACGGTATCGACCGATTTCAGGACTTCAAGCGCCCTAAGCGTGATGTCACTCAAATTGCCAATCGGCGTCGGAACCAGGTACAAGACTGTTTGAGGCCGTTCCTTCATTTACACGAGCGAGTCGATTGCCGCCGCTAATTTCCTGTCTTTTTCCGTCACCACGTCCCCTGCATCATGCGTGCTAAGCTGGAATGAAACGGTATTCCAGGTGTTAGTCCAGGTTGGATGATGGTTCATCTTCTCGGCGATCAGCGCCACCCTCGACATGAAGCCAAAGGCCTCATTAAAGTCTTTGAACGTGAAAGTTTTTGTAAGCTGGTTGTTTTCCTCCTTCCAAGCCATAGTATTCGACTTTTTTGCCTTAAATTCGATTTACGAACTTTTTGTCCACGAAGCCATCAGGAGGAAAGGTTTTTTGCTAGCACCCAAAGATGCTAGAGCGCGATCAGTCCATCAATTTCCGAGGCATGCTGATATATATCTACAACGGCCTCGCTCGACGGCATCATCATCTGAATGGTAAGACTGGTGTAATTTCCCTGGCTGGACGACTTCTCGCTGACATCGTGGAGCGGAAACAACTTCCTGACAAATTCCTCCTTACCCCTTGGGACGATGAACTTAAAGACATAAAGGGAAGGCCAGGCATAGTGCCGGTCGAGTTTTTCCTGAAATGATTTTCTCCACGCCGAATCCATAAGAAAAAAAAAGCCGCCCATGGGCGCTCTGGCACAGGGCGGCGTTGAAGCGATTAGTTTCCTAAAAGAATTTATAACGCTTGTCGACGATATCTGCATCTTCCCTGATCGCCTCTGCAATGTTCATACCGTCTCGGTTTCTCGCCATCTGCTGGATTTGAAGCTTGTACGCCTCATAGTCCGCAACTGACGGTGCGGTGGTCTTGTGCACCATTTCGATGATCAACACACCGCTCTCTCCCGCAAATGGCTTCGAACGCTGTCCGTCATCAAGGGAAAAAGCCATACCAACTGCCTTCGGGTCAAAGCCGGCTGACGGCAACGTGTTGGATCCCCGTCTCAGGTCACTTGAACTGAATACTGCTGCGTCGTCACCGTATGCGGCAGAAATTTCCTCCAGCGTTCCCGATAAAGGTTGAAGCTTGTCAATGATGATCTTTCCTTTTGATTCCTTGCGAACTTCAGGAACAATCTGATCCCGAACTTCGGCCAGAGGCAGATATTCATCATCATTTTTTCCAGTCAACACCGCCACGACGTACGTACCCCTCAGGTCAAACACGTCCGAAACATCTCCGACCTTTGCATCATTAAACGCCCATTGTACCAGAGGACGCGCGTCACGGAGTATGCCAACATTATACGCCGCTGGTGAAATCCGTTTTGCATCGCGAACCGTCATTCCTTCTTCGCGGGCGCGAGCGATAAATGCTTCCTCGCCCTCCAAATCAAGTGCAAAGCTTTGAGCCGCGAAGTTGGCGCTGTTGATGGTCTCATCGCTTGCCGCAATTGTTCTTTCGACGATTGCGATGGTATAACGCGTTTTCTCTTTCGGCTCCGTTATCTTGACTATGTGATATCCGAAATCCGTTTCGACAAGGTCGTTGAGGAGCCCTACGCGGTTGGCTTTGAAGACCGCATCATTAAACGGCTGAACCATTGCACCTTCCGGAAACCAGCCAAGGTCTCCTCCAGTATTTCGCGTCGCATCCATATTGGTTTCAGCTGCCTTTTCCTCAAAACTCGCACCATTACGAATCTCCCTCAAGGCATCAAGCGCCTTTTGCCGGGCAGCCTGTTTTGCTTCCTCAGTGTTGTCATCCGGTGAGAAGAGTATGTGGCTGGCACGAAGGCTATAAACGCTGTCCTCATCAATGGAGACCACTGAGTACAAGACGTAATTATTACCGTCAAGGAATGGCCCAACGACATTCCCCTCCTTCAATTGTTCAGCCTCCACAAAATCAGGTAACGTACCTCGGTTGAAGTAATGAAGCGCCTCTTCGCCTTCGACAGATACAACATATGCGGAGTCATTCTCCGTTTCCTTGAGTTGCCGGGCGATTGCCTCCAACTCATCTACGATTGCTGCCGTATCCTCGGGTGATGCCACAAGATCGAACGAAACGTACTTAATATCACGTGTCGGTTCCGTCCGATACAGGTTCCTATGTTTCTTGTAGTAAGCCTTAACTGCTTCCTCGCTTACCTCGGCAAGCGTATCACTGACCGTATAGTAAGGAATATACAGGAACTTCAT
>CAZIAG010000025.1:13196-16513 GCA_964537375.1 uncultured Roseivirgaceae bacterium | reverse complement strand
CGGCAGGTTCTCCGCATGCTTTTCAAAACATCGATGAAGGTAGCCAATATGAGGCACGACTTCCCTGACGATCTCACCATCCATCAAAACCTCCAAACGCAGTACGCCATGCGTCGATGGGTGCTGAGGTCCCAGGTTGATAATCATCTCCTCCGCCTTGAGGTTGTCGGCACTCAGTTTGTTTGGCTCCGACCGACTGAGGTTGGATGGATGATACTTGTACTGGACCGTATCGTTTGCATTGATGTTAGCCATGGCCACCAAAATTGATCCGTCGACAGCTCCCAAACCATTCAATAATCAAACCGTATGCCGCGGTAGTACTCAACATTTCGATAATCTTTTTTCAATGGATAGCCTTCCCAATCGGCTGGCATAAGTATGCGTCTCAAATCAGGATGATTCAGAAAGCGAATTCCCAACAAGTCGTAAGCCTCACGCTCATGCCAGTCCGCCGTTCTCCAGATTGAAGTGACTGACCCGATCTCGGGGTTTTCCCTTGGAATTTCGGTTTTGATCATGAGATGGTGATTGAACGGAATTGAGTAGAGGTTGTAAATCACCTCCATCGTCCCTGCATCCGGGCCGTTATCAATCCCGGTCAGACAGGAAAGCATATCAAAATAAGTCGACGGATCGTTGTTCAACGCCGCGCAAACGCGGACAACGTCCGCAGGGTGAACGATTAGCGCCTTCGGTACCGCTTCCTCGTCGCGCACAACCTCACCGTTGGATGCATGTTGTTTAACAAACGTGTGTAGTTGATCAAACGTTAACATGGCTTTCGTCCTTCAGAATCTTTTCAATTGCCGTGGGTGAGGCGAGTCGCTCGTTTCGGATCTTTTCCTGAAGTTTCAGGAATCCACCGATCAACGCCTCCGGTCGCGGTGGACAGCCCGGCACGTACACGTCGACCGGAACAATGCGGTCGACGCCCTTTACAACATGGTAACCATGTTGCCAATATGGACCGCCGCAATTGGAACATGATCCCATAGAAATAACGTATTTGGGATCGGCCATTTGTTCGTAAAGTCGTCTGATGCGGTCTGCCATTTTGAACGTCACCGTCCCGGCTACAATCATAACATCCGCCTGCCGCGGGGTGGCGCGAGGCGCCATGCCAAACCGATCCATATCGTACACTGTGGTTCCGGTACTCATGTATTCTATCGCACAACAGGCAATCCCGAATGTCATTGGAAACATCGATGATAATCGCGCCCAATTGATCAGGTCCTCGAGCTTAGTAACGATGAACCCTCCATTTTCAAATCTTCTATCCAGCAACCCTTTCATAATCGTTGATCACCCTTTTCACCCTTTGTGGAGTATTTCCTATTGATATCGTCGTAAAACTTTTTGGGAACCGGCGAGCGATAGGCGGTTGGCTTGGGTTGTGGTTTGATCCAATCAAGGAAACCATTTGCCCATGCATAGGCCAGCCCGAGTGCCAGAATCAAAACAAAGATTACGGCCTCCGTTAATGCAAACCAACCCCATCGACCGTTGGTTTGCTCAATAAGTTCTTTTTTTGAAAAAACAGTCGTCCATGGAAAAAGTAAGACGATTTCGATTTCAAAAAGGAGGAAGATGAGAGCAATGATGTAGAAGCGAACGTTAAACTGCGGCCAAGGGGAACCAATAGGTTCTTCACCGCTTTCATAGGCGGCGAGTTTTTCAGCGTTAGGACGATTCGGGCGGACGAGCCGCGACATAAGCATCGTCACCGCCAGGAAAAGCGTTCCTCCAATAATAAAAAGGAGAACCTCTCCAAATCCCGAAAGGTAAGTACGATCGGCCGGCATGCCGGTAAAGATAGGAGTCGCCAACCAAACTGTGCCTAACGACTCGCGCCTTTTTTGATCGCCACCGGATTGCCGGTGAATTCGGCATTATTTCCACGCAGCCAGGATCGCCCCCATCACCGTAAGCGACACAACGGCATATCCGGCGTTGATAAGAAACAGCTTGAGCGACTTCCTCTCGAACAAATAGTGCATACCGACAAACGTCGCTACCCATCCGAAACCGGCGAGAAATCCCCAAAAGGCACCCATTGCAGGATTGTTCTCCTGTTGGAGAAACATTTGAAGATTGATCGCGGCAATAATACCCAGGACAAACGCCAATCCGAAGATCTTTGCCATATTGGAATTCTTCATGCCTTCCTCGGTAAATCCATTCTCCTTCATCCAAGCTTTTCCAAACAGCGCGGGTGAATACCAAAGTCCGCCAACAACAAACGTGGACAAGGCCGAAACGAGAATGGACCAAATGTTGAGTACTTCCATAACAGTATGATTTAGCGGTTTAGAATTCGAGTGCACGTTCCAGCTCAGCGGGTGAATGCAGCCAATCTATCGGGCCGTACTCAAGACTGTACTCCAACCCCGGCAACACAACGCCGGACCATGCGCTTCGTAGATATTGCTAAGCTTTCTGCCAATTCTCAGTCTTTCCGAATCCGGTCTGTGTAAACGTTACAAGCGTTTGCTTGTCCTATCCACCTTATAGAAGCGAACCATCACAACCGTTCGCTGCTTCCTAATGTCCGGCAAATTCGGGCGAGCATCCCCATCGCTTTCCGGTCTTAAGGTAATAATCGATCGCTTCTTGCCAGTCCCGTAAATCGCGTCTGTACATTTCCGCGATGGCAGCCCGATTGAGTTGACATCCGAGCTCATTTAGGCTGGTGTACGTGTATGTTACCTCCACGTTTGTCGACGAGCCGTTGGCTGCGCACTGGACGCGAATAAACCAAATTCGGTTTTGCGTTGAAACGGTGTACTCTACCAGGTGCTCTTCGGGCCTGAACAACGTCAACGCCCAGAGGCAATGCGATTCGGATGGATGATAACCGGGTGTACGAAAAACCATGTGTTCCTCGACTACCGGGTTCACCGAATAAACTATTTCCGGCGCCCACCCGGGTGCCCAATCCATCTCGCTAATCGGGCCAAAGAGCGGAAAAGTCCGCTCAATCTCGGCGTCGACTCGAAAGGTGGCTGTCCTGCTGACGCGCTCTGAAGCAGGCTGAACAATACTCGATGATTCCTTCATGCCGTACAAATGAAACCATTCTTTGCTTTACAATAAGCGATTCGAATTTGCGATCTTTGCTGACATAAAGCCGTATCTCTTTTCTGAACCGGAAAAATGATTGCCTCAACCGACCACGTTACCGACCCAATCGGCAGCCATCAAGTCGAACTAAACGACAAACTGATGAGGTTAATCGGCATTCCGTTCTTCGGAATTATCATTCCAAACGTTACTGGTCTCTTTGGCAACCTCAGGTTCAGCGATCTTCTCTA
>CAZIAG010000025.1:10177-13186 GCA_964537375.1 uncultured Roseivirgaceae bacterium | reverse complement strand
TTCATCTCGCTATCCTATCTTATCTGGCAGGGTAACCGCTACCTGCTTTTCCGAACGCGGAAGCGCTTCACATGGTTTGACAGACCAATTGAAAAACTGATCCTTCTTTTATTCAACAACATTTTTTATACGTCGCCGCTTACCATTGCATGGCTCTGCATGTGGTACCGCTTCGCCGGTTTTGAAAAGACCGATTGGGATGCGATTCTGACGGTCGTGCTCATCAATGTGATTTGCGTATTGTTTGTCACCCATGTTTACGAGACCGTTTTTATGGTCAAGGAGCAACAAAGTGAGCAGCTGAAGAACGCTGAGCTGCAACGCGCCAAAGCGGAGGCAGAACTTGCGGCGTTGAAAAACCAGGTCGATCCTCACTTTATGTTCAATTCATTGAATTCTCTCTCCTATCTGATTGCGCACGACGCTGACAAGGCCGCACAGTTTACCGGAAACCTCGCCGATGTATACCGATATATATTGAGCTACCGGGATCAGTCGCTGGTGTTACTCGAAGACGAACTGGAATTCACACACAAGTACACCGACCTTCTGCACCTCCGGTTCGGCAATGCATTAACCTTTAAACGAAGGTTTAACGGTGAGCTCGAAAAGCGTTGCCTAATCCCGCCAACATCGGTGTTTGTCGCATTAGAGAATGCAGTTAAGCACAACGAGTTATCGCAGCAGCATCCTTTACTCATCGATATTGACCTGGTCGACGATCACCTGATCATCTGTAATCGCATTCGCGAAAAGCGAAACCTCCAGCATTCTTCAAGGATTGGACTGAAGAATCTAAACGAGCGCTTCCGCCTGATTACGGGTAAGAGCATTTCATCCGGACGAACACACGAGTCTCTGTTCGAAGTACGGCTTCCATTGGTCCCTCTTAAATCCTGATATGTATGCGTATATTGATCATCGAAGATGAATTGTTGGCACAGGTAAAGCTCGAGACAATGCTCAAAGCGATCGACCCGCACATTCAGGTTGAAGCCAGACTGAGCAGTGTAAAGGCCTCCATTGCCTGGCTTCAGGAAAATCCCTCCCCCGACCTGGCCTTCGTCGACATTCAGCTATCTGACGACCATTCGTTTGAAATCTTTAGACGGTTCTCCGTAAAATTTCCAGTGGTATTTACAACCGCATTCGACAAATACTTGTTGGAGAGTTTTGAGTTCAACTCCATCGACTATCTTTTAAAACCGATTACGGAAGAAAAACTCAAACGCTCCCTTTCAAAAGTGCGGCAGCTTGAGCAACATTTTCTCCAGGGGAATATTATGAAGTTCATCACCGGGGCGAACGTACAGCAGAGCGATCGCATCGTCGCAAAGAAAGGCACGGATTTCATTACGCTCACCCTGCGCGACGTAGCGTACTTTTACACGGAACATAAGGTCGTCTTTGCCAGAGATTTTGGAGGAAGACAGTTCATCATTGACAAGTCACTGGGGGAACTCGAACAGACCCTTGACAAGCATCAATTCTTCCGCGTTAACAGGAAATTCCTGGCGCAAATTAATGCCATTGAAAAATTCAGACCTGACCACGGGAGGATACGCGTCTTCCTAATACCCGAAGTAAAAGAAGAAGTACACGTAAGCAAGGAAACAGCGCGCGAGTTCAGGCAATGGATGGGAGCCGAACGGTAGGCCTGACTGCGACTACATACCGGGAGTCGTTGTTATCGAAAACCAATCCGCAGATGCACGTTGAGCGCGAGTCCACCATAATTACGGAACCGACTCGTTTGTTCAGTAATGATGTATCGGAATCCAAGCCCCGCAACGGCCTCATACGTCAGGTGCTTGCCTTCGGTTCTTCGGATACCCCACGTTGGCAGGAAACATACGTCGTTAAGCGGTTGAATCCCTTTCGAATTGGAGATAACAAACCATCCCGGGCGCAACGCAGTCCGAAGAGTCAGGAAGTTGGCAGCGTTACCTTCGGTGACTTTATCCCGGCTATTCCGTTTCAGTATGTTGTAATACCAACGGGGCTCTATCGCAATTGCGGGTGTTGCAAAGACGAAAGTCGTTGACCAAAACGTTCGCCCCAAGCCAACATCGAGGCCCAATTCAAGACGCCAGGTAAAATCGTAGGCAGCGCGGCGTTCATGATGAAACCAAACGCCAAGAAGGCCTGCCTGGACACCATTGACGCGGTTTTCGACGCCAGTATCCTGACCAAGAACTGCCAGCGCTGTCAGGCAAAGGCATGCTGCAACAAGGAACCTTTTTATAGCGTTCTCTTTGTTAGTCGTGCAGCGGGCGTTTTTTAATCATCCCGCCCTTGATGTCATTGACGCTATTCTCGACTACAAATGCATCCTCGTCGGCCTTGGCGATTTCTGTCTTCAGTTTTTGGATCTCCAGGCGTGTGATCACCGTATACAGGACATCAATGTCGTTGTCCTGAACACCCTGCTTGCCGTAGCCGCCCTTTCCTCTTAGGACGGTAACTCCCCGCCCCATGTTTTTGATGATTGCATCTTTAATCAGATTGCTCTTTCGAGAGATGATCATTACGCTGGTGTACTCCTCGATACCGTGTACGACAAAATCAACCGTCTTGGAGGCGACGAGATAGGTAAGGATAGCGTATAGTGCTGTTTCAATGTTGATGAGCCATGCCGCGACCGAAAAAATCACAATGTTCAGTATGAGTATAAAATCACCCACGGTAAGCGTCGTCTTCCGGCTCGTATAGATGGCAAGCACCTCGGTTCCGTCGATAACGGACCCACCCCGTATCGTAAGACCAACGCCTAACCCGAGAAAGAATCCGCCGAAAAAAGCGATTAGCAACTTGTCGTGCGTTACGGGAGGAAATTGAACATAAGTGAGAAAAAGGGCAAGGGCACATATGCCGACGAGTGTCTTAAGGGCAAATAGCTTTGACACCTGAGTGTACGCGATGATAATAAAGGGAGCATTGATCAACACGAGCAGAATCGGCAGTTCGACATCGGTCAACACATTCACCAACAAGGATATTCCGACCACG
>CAZIAG010000025.1:0-10167 GCA_964537375.1 uncultured Roseivirgaceae bacterium | reverse complement strand
CATCGAGGAAACCGTTGGGTAGCAAAAAGCTTTCGAGGCCAAAACCAGCCATCAAAACGCCGGATCAAATGAAGAAAAAGTCCTTGATCGCCCGTGAGACGGTAATACGTTTTGCCCGAAGCTCAGTTAGCTCTTGGAGGCGCTGGTGGGTTGACATAAGACGTAAAATAGCGAAAAAAAAAGCCACAGAAAATTCCATGGCTTTCCAACGCATGAAAATGCGTCTATTTCTGTTTGGTCAGGCCGGGCTCTCTCTTGAGGAACTCATCATAGAGCAAGGTTTGCCGGCTTACCATGGGTATCTGCCATCCGTCGATGAAAACCAGACTTACCTGGGTTTTGGGTTCAAAGGGATCGCCATCACAAACAAACAGCGTCGCGTTCTTACCCTTTTCAATGGAACCGAGTCGGTCGGCGACACCAAAAATTTCAGCGGGCACAATAGTGATCGCCTTTAAGGCATCTTCTCTTCCCATACCATATGCCGCTGCAAAGCCAGCGTGGTAAGGAAGGTTACGGTAATTCATGTTGCCGTTTTCCATAGACTTGATGGCTACCTTAACCCCCGCCTTTTTCATGAGGCCCGGGTTTGCATAGGCACGATCGTAGCGGTCGTAGGCACGGGTAGGGTTTTCGAGCACAGGTCCGGCCAGCACTGGAATATTTTCCCGGGCCAGTTCCTCTGCCACGCGCCATCCTTCGGCCACGCCGCAGAAGATTACCTTTTTAATCTTCTTTTCCTTTACCCATTTAATAGCCTTCAGGATGTCGCCCGCCGCATTCACTTCAACAAGCAAAGGCACTTCACCGCGTATGACGGGCAAGAGGGCCTGCATCTCCGGATAGTAGCCAACGTTGGATTTCGTCGCCGAATCGATTTTGTGGTATTGTACAGCCTTTTCCCAAACTTCGTTAAGCCTGTTCATCGCTTTTTCGGCGGCCTTCTTCAACTCCTCATCCGACCGACGATCATAATATCCGAATCGTCCGGTTCTCGGAAAGTTAAGTACCACTGCCTCAAACCCCGCATACATCTGGTCAGGCGTGTACCCATGAAGATTGATCAGGGCCGCCGTACCGGGAAACATATCGCCCGACGGTACGGTCAGTACCGTCGTGACACCACTCACGCGCGTAATCGGAATGGCCGCAGAGTTCGGGTTCACCGCCGTAAGTGCTTTCATCTGTGGAATGACGTCGCCAATTTCACTGGCATCCGTTGCCTGCGCGTACTGCCCGAACTCAAACAAACCCAAACGCGTATGTCCATCAATCATCCCAGGATAAATCCATTTACCCTTGCAATCGATAACTTCCGCATCTTGTGGAACGGCAATGCCGGTCCCCACCGCTTCAATCTTTCCATTGCGGATTATCACCGTCCCATTCTCAATGATCCCATTGGTCACCGTCTCGATTGACGCGTTGGTGAGAGCAAAGACCCCGTACTTGCCCTTCGGGTTCTGCGCCTGTGATACGATGGCCACCAGGCACAATAGGTATATCGTTATTTTCTTCATTTCTCCGAGTGATTTGTTCCGAACAATTCTTCAAAAGCATATTCCGCCCCCAACATGCAATTGTCGTGATGCTGATCGGCGTGGATGACGGGCGACTCGAAATTTTCGGTTGGGTTGACGATAAGTCGCATATCATCGGCATCATTCTCCCGGTCGAACCGCACGATACCGTCGACAATCGTCATCATCGGTATGGCATAGATAGATAGTGGATGCTTGCTGAATATCGCGATATCACCATCTTTTCCCACTTCAATCGAACCGACACGGTTTTCAATTCCGAGCTGTTTCGCTGGGTTAATTGTGATCAGGGCCAGCGCCTCGTCGTCGGAAAGCTGTCCGTATTTCTGTGTCTTTGCCGCCTCGTGGTAAAGGTGCCGCATCAATTCGCCATCATCCGAATTTATAGATGTTGTCACACCGTTGCGCGTGAGTATGGCGGCGTTATAGGCGGTAGAATAATATACTTCCAGCTTATACGCCCACCAATCCGAAAAGACAGACGCCATCACACCCTGGGCAGCGATCTCGGGTGCTACCTTGAATCCTTCGTTCACGTGCTGAAAAACAAGACGCTTGATATTAAAGTCCTTCGCCACTTTCAACAGCATTTGCAATTCATCAGCACGATAGCTGTGGCAATGAATAATAATGTTTCCCCGTAAGATCTCCGCCAGCGTTTCCAGGCGGTAACTGTACTCCGGCGGAGCACCGCGGAAGCCCTTCGAACCTTTCTGCTGATTGTATTCGTCCCACTTCTGCATGTATTCACGCGCCTGGCTAAAGGCCTGTCGAATTACAAACTCTACACCCATTCGCGTCCTGGGAACAATGCCGCCACCGCCGTGTACCCGCGTAGGGTTTTCTCCCAGCGCGAACTTTATCGTTCTGGGTGCGCCCTCCATTCGAAGGTCATCCGGATCCTTCACGCCATAGCGAAGCTTGATCGTTTCGCATTGGCCACCGATAGCGTTTGCGGAGCCGTGCATGGCGTGGATCGTTGTCACGCCACCACCAAGCGCACGATACAGCGTAATCTGAAAAGGGTTGAGCGCGTCGCCCGTAAATACTTCGGCAGTGACGGGGCTCGTGCCTTCATTGATCGCGTCGATCCCGGCATGAGAATGCGCATCAATGATGCCCGGCATCACAAACTTACCTGTCGCGTCGACCGTCTTATGGCCCGCCGGCGCCGAAAGATTTTTCCCGATGCGGGCAATCTTCCCGTTAGTGATCAGCACATCAGTCGCCTCAAGAGTACCATTGGTGATCGTCAGGACGGTCCCTCCCTTGATGAGAATAGTCCCGGTCTTCACCTGCGCATGACCAACAAGCGCAATGAGTGCAAGGCCTATTATCGATAATATTATCTTTTTCATAATTCGAAGTGTGTTAGATCAGCGATTTGGTCCTTTGCGTGCCTCGAGTGTATAGCTTCCTGCTGCTCCGGCCGTGGCTGTACCCTTCCAGTTGTCGGCACCCACCGTGGCTTCTACATCGATTCGATAGGATTGACCGCCTGAGCCGACGGTATAGCTATACGTGAGCATGTTGCCATTTAGCGTTATGTTTTCCAATGGCACTGCGCTCTGGAATTCTTCTCCAACGATCGAACCTCTATAATTGACTCCTTCTTTTTCAAACGTCACACTGTATTCCTTTTTTAGTTCGTCGCTTTCGAGCGTTACCGTCCACGTACCAGCGAGTACGACCGTCGCCGCAGGGTCCGGCTTCGGTGTAGGCTTTGGATCGTATTTGTACATCATACCGTCGACGAAAACGTAGCGCACCGTTGCTTTTTCATCAAAGTAGGGCTTGTCACTCACTACGAGGTTTGCAATTTTCCCCTTGTCCACGGTTCCGATACGGTCAGCGAGGCCAAGCAATTGGGCCGGGGCCGTAGTAAGCGCGGCCAATGCCTGGTCTTCCGTCAGGCCGGATTTGATCATACGTCCGAGGTTCTTGCGGATGTCGGATGACTTCACGCTGATTGATGAAAATCCAAATGTGATTCCGGCCTTGTGAAAGGCTGCGGCTTGCCCAGTGTAAAGAGCCATCGCCTCCTTTTTTCTTTTTTCCAGGCGTTCCTTTTCCTCAGGCGTCAAGGTCGAAGGCTGATCTTCTTTGTTTGACTCGTCTTTCTTCCCTTTCTTATTCTCCGTCTCGTCCTCAGGTAATTCCAGGCTAAGGAACACCTTTGCACCGCTCGATTTGAGGTCAGGAATCGCGTCCCATCCTTGTTTGATGTTGCCAATCATAAGCGTGAAACCGAAATCGGCGTGCAATGCCAGCACGCGTTGTACATCGAGGTATTCTTCGGCCTGAAAAAAGACCGGGCGCCGCTTATCGATCACCGGGTAAAATGCTTCAAGAATACGATCAGACGCGGGTCGTGCAATTCCATTTGGGTTTGAGGCATAGACTGCCTGATAATCCTTAGCCAGCTTAGCCTGACGGTACAACTCCCGCCACTTGGCCATAACGGCAATAACGGTTGCCGGATAAGCGCGCGGGGCACCATGCAGTGTCGAATACATCGACGACTGGCTGCCGAGGATCATACGATCCGTCTTGTCACCCGAAAGCAGAATGACTGCTCCCGACCCAGGGAGCATCCGGCCGTAGGGGACAACATGAGCAGCTGTAAAGCCCAGGGCTCTGAGTTCCTCGATCGATTTATCGTCCGGCTTGATAACATCCCTGACATCTCGCTCAGGAGTTATGCCCGCATATTCGGGTGTCGGGTTCCCGGGATCAGCGGGACGTTCACGACGTTCCTCTTTTGGTTCCGGCACACCTGCATGAGAAAGGCCATCAATAAAGCCGGCGTACACAAAAAGGCTGTCGCCTTTGATCACAACGGCATCGCCCGGAACAGCGATCCCTTGGCCGACGGCCGTAATCAGACCGTCGTCAACGATTACCGTCGCCTTTTCCAGCTTACGGCCGGGCGCCTGGATGACGGTAGCGTTTACAATGGCGTAGGTTCCAGTAACGGGCGCCAGTTTCTTTGGCTCCTGCTCTTGTCGCGGAAACTGTGCCAGCAGGGCTCCTGGCCAGATGAGGGCCGCCAAAAGCAGCCATGCTCGGCCGGCCCTGTTTCGGTGGGCTGTCTTCATGGGTTTCGGTTTAGGTTAAAACGAAAAATAGATATGATTCTCGTGGCACACAACGCTTATACACAAATGGCAAAAAGCCTCGAGTAGGCGTAACCCGACAAGTATAAAAGGCAACCCGCGCGCCATGACGACTCGGTACAATTATGTGACAACTCACTACACCGGGCGGCGCCGGACGAATCCTTGAACCATTGTTGTGTCGTACTATTGTGCAGGGACAATTCAAATCTGTTATGAATACCATGGAATCGAGAAAAACTGCGTTATGGATAGCCCTCTTGTTTTTGGTTCCGCAGTTCGTGTTTGCACAGGAATCGGCCTCATCCTCAACGACCAACGGCAACTATCGCTGGAGAACGTCCACCGGTGTAACCGATTTCAACATTGAAATGCGGGGTACCCTTGAGGTCACCGATGACGACAAGGACATAAAATCGATTTCCGACGATGGGTACCTGGAAATAAACAAAACCGTATTCGGCAGCCGTCGTACGATCATTGTCGATTCCAGAGGCGGGGGACAACTCCGCAAACGTTACTTCGAGGGACGGACCGAAAAAAATTGGGAACCCGGCGGGAGAGCTTGGCTCGCCGAGATACTGCCCGACCTGGTCAGGCGCACTACTATCGGAGCCTCGGGTCGCGTCGACCGCTTCTTTAATAAAGGAGGCGTGTCAGCTGTATTGGAGGAGATCCGGCGAATGAACAGTGACTATACGGCTTGCCATTACGCTAACCTGCTTATGAAAAAGGATGTCCCCAAAGCGCAGTACGCTACGATCATCAACGTGATGGCTGAGCAGATCGACTCCGATCATTACATGTCCACATTCCTGAAAGACAACCTTGAGCAGTTCATGGACAGCCGCGAAGGCAGCTCGGCCTTCTTTTCCGCACTGAGGGGCCTGGACTCCGATCACTACAAGACTACAGTGATCACACGAGCCCTCGACAAGTATTCAGCAAGTATCGAAAACGTCCGTATTATCCTGGCAGCAGCCTCCACGATGGAATCTGATCATTACCAGACGGAAGTACTCACCCATCTGCTGAAACAAAGAAACCTTAGCGATGAATTGATTGCCGAGATGATCCGTGCATCCCGGTCCATAGAGTCGGATCATTACAAAACCACTTTTCTAACCAAAGCGCTCGCCAATCCAAATATTTCAGCGGCTGGGCATCGCGAAGTAATCAAGGCCATCGGTAATATCGAATCCGATCATTACATCACCGTCGTGGTGAAGGCTCTCATGGAAAATAAACTTACCGACGAACTGCTGGGCACGCTGCTTGGTATCAGCCAGTCGATCGAATCCGACCATTATCATTCACTCGTACTCACCTCCATTATCGACAAACA
This sequence comes from uncultured Roseivirgaceae bacterium, assembly GCA_964537375.1. Taxonomy (GTDB): domain Bacteria; phylum Bacteroidota; class Bacteroidia; order Cytophagales; family Cyclobacteriaceae; genus Chryseosolibacter. The sequence goes on along the minus strand of CAZIAG010000025.1, from coordinate 4,165 downwards.
GCCGTTATCGGACACTCAATTTCAAAAATTACTGGAAGCCAGTTCGAGAATCGAAAGCGACCACTACCTCCTTGAGGTGCTGAGGGCAGCGGGCAAGATGCAAGCGAAGACGGAGAAGCGGATGAAGGCCTTGATTGACGCGTCAGCATCGTTGGATTCGGATCATTACCTCAGCCAATTTCTCCTGGGAATTTCCGAACAGGTAAAGGCAGGATCGGCGGAACTTAAGGACGCCTATCGACGCGCCGCGAAGAAAATCTCGTCTGAAACATATTACGGAAGGGCCCTCCGGGGAATCGATTGATCATTCACATCGTGACCGACAATTAAACCTAATTTCCGATGTTAGTTGATAACGGCATTTTAGATAAATTAGGTTGTCATGTCCCGGTCACATTTTCGATACGTCATGAATGAGAAGTTTCGTAGGCTCGGCATCACCGCCTTCCTGGGCGGCGTGTTCGGTCTGTTGGCCTATGGATACCTGGGATTCAGCGAAACCGGCCGACTGCCTGGTATGGATGATCGATTTCCCACCGTCGCAGCCGCCATGCTTATGGGCGCATTGTTTAGTATTGGATTGAACGAACTCAATCGAAGGCTGGACCGCTGGCTGCCGTGGGGATTGTCGTTTGCCACCCGCTTTATCAGCGGATACTTCCTCAACGTATTGTTGGGTGTTGGAATTGTCCTGGGTAGCGGATGGCTATTTGTCAATCTCTTTGGAAACGAGTTCTTTTTTCAGGAAGTCCGTACGGAAACTGACCTCATCCTGAAAGTTATCATCCTCTGCCTTACATCCGTCTTCCTCTATGACATCGTGTATGCTCTGCTTTATTCCTATCAGCATTATGCAACAGCACAGATCGAAGGTCTTCGAAACGAACGCAGACAGCTTGAACTGCAATTCGAAGCGCTGAAGAGTCAAATCAGTCCACATTATCTATTTAACAGTCTCAATACGATCTCTTCGCTCCTGTACAAGGACTTGCCTTCGGCGGAGCAATTTATCCGGCGACTGGCCCAGACCTACCAGTATGTCCTGGCAACACATCAAAAGAAAAGCGTATACCTAAAGGAAGAAGTGGACTTCGTGCAATCTTACTACTATCTCCTTCGCATCCGCTTTCAACAACAGCTAACGGTAGAGATCAACCTGCCATCGAATGTAATGAATACGCTCATCCCACCGCTTACATTGCAGATGCTTGTGGAGAATGCCATCAAGCACAACAGCCCCGAGGATGGTCATAAACTTTTCATCTACATCACGGCACAGGATAACACGCACCTCCGGGTGACCAACACGAAATCTCCGGCGAACACGAACGCCGATTCGTTCAAGGTAGGACTGGAAAACATCAGGAGGCGCTACGCGTATTTCACGACCCGGAAAATCGAAGTTCGCGACGAGGATCGTTTCACCGTTTCTCTTCCGGTTTTGCATCAGATCGACGAAGGTGCGCGTCAAAAACACTCGGCCTAGATGAAAAAATACTTTATCCATCGACCGCTGTTCAGGCTCCTGGCGCCGCCGGTTTACGGCGTCCTTGTGTATCTGCTGATCCTCCTGCTGAACAACGAGGTAAAACAGGTAACACAGCTGTTCACTACCGAGGAGGTTTATGTGTGCATTGGCCTTTCCTATCTATCCTTTGAAAGCATTCGCCTACTGATCGTCCTTATCGACAGGTATGCCGACAGGATACCTCTACGCATTGCCCTTCAATTGTTGATTACGTCGTTGGCGTCCGTCAGTGCAGTCCTGCTGGCCCTGAAATTCTATTTCGAATATGCGGTAGGCTTCAGCATGCCCGATGCACAAGCCCTGGTGTTTGGTGCAGTGTATTTTGTGACCGCGCTCGCCTACAATCTGCTCTTCTTCAGCAATCACTATCTGCAGAAGGAGAACACACTAAAAATCGCCGCCGAAAAACAACAACGTGAAGTACTTGAATCGGAGATCCTGGAATTCAGGAACGACATAAATCCGGATCTTCTTTATGAGGGGCTTGAAAATCTCATCGCATTGATGTACCGTGATGTCGAGAAAGCCGAGGAGTATGTAGACGACCTGGCAAGCGTCTATCGGTATATGCTTACTAATCGCCATCGCGAACTGGTACCTGTCCAGGAGGAAATTGAAGCGTCGCGAATTGTAATCCGGTTGTTAAACGATCGCTATAATGGGCAACTACGACTCCACGCCGACGCCACCGATGAAAATACAGACGCCATGCTGATCCCAGGGTCATTGCCGGCGATAGTTGAAGCGATGGTTAGAAACACGATCGTTTCACGTGTGGAGCCCTTTGTTATTCGCTGTTACCGTGAAGACGACTATTTCGTACTGCAGTGTCGCCTGAACGACCGGCTTTCAATCCACGCGTCGAGCGAAATGGCTGTGACGCGGCTGCAGCGTTCCTATTCCCTCTACAGCGACCTTCCGGTGATCCGCGTGAAAGCCTACCAGGAAAATTATGTAAAATTGCCGCTCATTCGAGTGACTGAAGACACAGCTGTAAATCAACATGAGGGTAATCATAATTGAAGACGAAGCGCCTGCCGCGGAAAAGCTCGAACGTTATTTGCGCAAATACGACCCTTCCATCGAGGTAGCCGGTCAATTCCCGTCAGTTGCATCTACGGTTGAGTGGTTAAAGGTCTACCAGGATTCGATCGACCTGATGTTCATGGACATCCAGCTGGCCGACGGATTGAGCTTCGCGATCTTCCAGGAGGTGACGGTTAATAAGCCCGTCATCTTCACCACGGCGTTCAACGAATTTGCGCTTGATGCCTTCAAGGTTAACAGCATCGACTACTTATTGAAGCCAGTAACTTTTACCGACCTTTCCAACAGTCTTAAGAAGCTCGAGTCCCTTCGGACGCAATTGCACCGTCATAATCAGAGCGAAAAGCTGCAAAAAGCTCTCGCTTCGATTGGATCGCGTGAATACAAGAAACGGTTCATGGTCAAGCTGGGCGAGCATATTCGCTCCATCACCGCCGACCAAATCTCGTTATTCTTCGCCGACGGGCGCGACGTCTACCTCGTCACTTCCCAAAACCGTAAGTTCATCATCGACTATACACTGGAAGCGCTGGAGGGCATCGTTGATCCTACGATGTTCTTTCGTGTTAACCGGACATTCATTGTGAACATTAACGCGATTCAGGATGTCGTGATGTATTCCAACAGCCGGTTGAAGGTGCTCGTGAACCCACCGTTTGAAAAAGAGATCATCGTAAGTCGTGAGAAAGTCCCTTCGTTCAAGGAGTGGTTCGATGGAAACCGCCCTATCGATTCATGACTTCGTCTACGAAGATTCGGCGAACAACCGCTGTGGGAATCAATTGGCCCTTTTCGCCTTGTAGCCTTCTTTGATCAGTATTTGAACGATCTTGTCGCGATGGTCTCCCTGGATAAGGATCTCGCCATTCTTTACTGACCCGCCAACGCCACATTTGCTCTTGAGCATTTTGCCCAGGGATTCCACGTCTTTACTCGTGCCGATAAATCCCGTCACCAAGGTTACCTGTTTACCTGCGCGACCACTTTTGTCCAATCCAACACGAAGATTCTGTTGTTGTGGAGGCAACGTTTCCTGGGTGTCTTCCTGGTGATAGGCATATTCGTACGAATCGTCGGTTGAATAGACGACGCCCTCTCTTTTCTTCCAATCGTTTTTCCTGCTCATAACAAAAACCAAAAGATCACCAGCAAAATACCGCTCACAACGCTGAGATTGAAACAAAACTCGATGTTCTTTCGAAAAACGATACCGAGGAAAGAGCAGAAGAAGATAGTCAACGGAAAAAAAAGAAAGGGACCATACAGAAAGGCCAGCGCGCGAGCCCTTACCGATTGGGTAGCATGCTCGATCCAAATGGGTGTGCCGAATATTGGCGTTTCGCCTATCAGCACAACGTCGCCAATCTTAAGGCGAACGGATGGCAGCGGGTAGTGAGAAATGATCTTCCCAGAGGCCGTATGCGAGGCAATATATGCGTGCGGAGAATGAGTCTCCCTGTAAAACGTAGCGTCGATTGCATCAGTCTTTACCGTCTCCGGCAAGACGTAGTCGATGAAAAAGAGGGTGGTGACAAGCGCGCCCACCCAACAAATCCAGCGAACGTACGGAAGATAAACGCGCAGCAGGTA
>CAZIAG010000024.1:16224-16555 GCA_964537375.1 uncultured Roseivirgaceae bacterium | reverse complement strand
GAGGTGTGGAATGGCACCCTCGACGACGTTGTTCCCAGCCCGATCCAACCGGAAGAATACATGCAGATGTACTTCGATGTTGCGAAGAAGGCCCGACAAAAGTTTCCCGAAATCCAACTCGTCGGACCGGTTGCTACCAATGAATGGCAGTGGTACAACTGGCCCAGCGGTGCAATCAATTACAAAGGCAAACATCACACATGGCTGGAGTACTTTATTCGCCGGGTCGCAGAAGAACAGGAGGCCACCGGCGTAAGGTTGCTGGATGTCCTCGACATTCACTATTATCCATCCCGGACCGATGTCCAAAGCGTCGTCCAATACCACCGGG
>CAZIAG010000024.1:0-16213 GCA_964537375.1 uncultured Roseivirgaceae bacterium | reverse complement strand
CTTTGACAAAACCTACGACTATCCCGAAGCCAACGGAGTCAAAACGTTGAACGGGGGTTGGGATGCATCACAAACCAAAGAATACATACTGCAGCGCTGCCGTGACTGGCTCGAGAACTACATGGGCGACGATCATGGTGTAACGTTTAGTGTCACGGAGACGGGTATCCCCGACATCGGCCCCGATGGTATCGTGGTGTGGTATGCCAGTACACTGGGCGAATTCATGAAGCAACCCGACATGAAGATCTTTTCACCCTGGCATTGGTATCCATCCATGTGGGAAGTCATGCACTTGTTCAGCCGATTCAATAAGACAGAATACGTGCCGGCTACTTCGTCCAATGAGACCATTGTGTCGGCGTATCCATCCATCAACCTGGCGGCAGACTCCCTCACCGTTGTGGTCGTCAACCGGAGTGCGCAAACTTCACAAGATGTCACGCTCTCGTTCAATGGTTTTGTTCTTGCCAATCAACCGTTCGAGGTACAAGTGCTTGATGCGCTCCCTCCAGGAGAAACGTTCCTTTCGCGCAGTCAAAATGCGTTGAGAAAATCAGCGGTCGTCAAGAGCGGCAACAAGGTCATGTTGTCACTTCCAGCGCTTTCTGTGGCCACCGTCATCCTGAAAGGCGAAAAAGGTGAGGTAATCAGTTCAACGGAAGCGGCGAAGGACGAAGACACCTGGTCCGTTTTCCCCAATCCAACGAATGATCATCGCGTTATCGTGGAAGTGCGCCGACGGGGCAACGCCGTCATCCAATTGATCGACGCCAATGGCGGATTGGTTCGCACGCTGCACCGAGGCCAGATTTTCAGTAAGCCCTTCAGCATGTCGCTGGATGTATCCAACCTTCCGACTGGTTCCTACATCATCCGGCTCAGGCTGGACGGTAGTACATTTACAAAGAAGCTTGTCCGCTGAACTAATTTGCCGGGCCTTTACGGTCCCAGTGATCCTTAATAACCCTACCCTGATTATCCGCTTTTAGTGTGCGAACAAATCGATCCCCGTGGATGCGCCCTTTGTTATCGGCTCGTCCAAGGAATAATGAAACCGGGTTTCCGTGATCATCGGTTTTAAATACGATGCCTTTCCCGAGGTATTTCCTACGGATCAACGTATTCGGCTCATAGCGTTTAGCGAGTTTAAGTTGAAGCTTTTCGCTCAAGCGCATGTCATTGTTTCTGTTCAAAGAGATTCCTCTCCGTATTTGAGGCATAAAATTATTCCCCAGTTTAGAAGCCAGCATAACACGTTATGAAACGAATAACGCTCACGCTTGTAGCGACCCTCGCAGCAATAGCAATGTCGCTCGCTCAAAGTCCCGCACCCGAGTTGGATACAGTCAGGACGCCTGTCAGGCAAGGAGATCCAGAGCCAAAGACTTTTCCATCCCATAATTATCTTGAAGGGTTTATGCGGATAATGCCAGACGAGTTGCCTCCAGCGGTAATCAAGACGTTATCATCGGATTCAACCTATCACGGCTGGCAAAAGGCGGCGGTATATCGCAACGTTCGCAATACACGATTCATTGTTGAACGGTCGGATTTGAAGCAGGTGGAAACGTGGCAATTTGACGCGCAAGGTCGTCTCATACCGCTCGACCAATAAGTTTTTTCACGTAGACAACGCTCCACAGTTATACATGAATTTTCATCAGACGAACTGCCTATCGCGGGTATAAAGATTTTGACATCATCGCCGGGCAGGATTCGCAGGACGCGGTGTCTTCCCTTGAAACTAAACGACATTATATGCTACGCTGGTCAGTCATCTTTTTTATCATCGCCATTATCGCGGCCATATTCGGGTTCGGCGGAATCGCAGAAGGAGCAGCATCCATTGCGAAGGTATTGTTTTTCATTTTCCTTGCTTTATTTCTGATTGCGGTGCTTTTCGGAGCGACGTTGTTCAAGAAATGAGTCGAATGCACCGCTACAGAACCTTGGCGAATGAAAACCGATCTTCAAACCTTGCGCAAGTCGCTGACCTACGCAGGCGCGGGCATTGGCACGCTGCTCGTGGCCAACGCGATTTATAAACAACTTACCCGGTTCAGACTGGAGAACAGTGTCGTCATTATCACGGGTGGCTCCAGGGGTTTTGGACTTGTGCTAGCGCGTGCATTCGCCGCGCGCGGAGCCAAATTGGCGATTTGCGCACGATCGGCAGACACGCTCGAGCTTGCCCGCCAGGAACTGGAAAAGTCGGGGGCCAAAGTGATCGCCATTCCCACCGACGTGACGAGTCGTGACGAGGTCAAAGTAATGGTTCGCGACGTCATCGAACACTACGGAAAGATCGACGTGCTGGTAAATAATGCCGGCATGGCCACAGTCGGCCCTGCCGAACACATGAACGTCGACGATTTTGAACGCGCCATGGAGATACATTTCTGGGCGCCGCTTTACGCAATACATGCCGTACTGCCTCACTTTGAAGCCCGGCGTGCAGGCCGGATCGTCAACATCACGTCCATTGGCGGCGTACTTTCAGTACCTCATCTCCTTCCCTACTCCGCCAGCAAGTTTGCCGCCGTGGGGTTGTCCGAAGGTCTTTATGCAGAATTTCGAAAACGTAATATTTACGTCACCACCGTCATTCCCGGGTTAATGCGCACCGGAAGTCCCCGACATATCCAGGTCAAAGGTGACCATGAACGGGAGTACGCATGGTTCAAGATCGCCGACTCTGCTCCCATTCTTTCACAAGACCCGGAAGTTGCCGCGCAAAAGGTCTTGAGGGCTGTGGAGCGCGGCGATCCGGAAACATATTTGTCGCTCTCCGGAAGACTGGCTATGGTGGTGAAAGCGATTGCACCGTCCTGGATGAGCGTCCTCATGTCGATGGTAGATCGTCTGTTACCCGGTCCGGCGACCGGCGGAGATATCGCCATAAAAGGATATGAGGCGGAGTCACATCGGTCCAGGGGGTCTGTCTCGTCCCTGACGGATAAAGAGGCCAGGAAAAACAACGAATTGTAACCATACATTAGACAAGCCCCAACCGGATAATTGTCGCGGATTCAATAGCTTGCGTTGGATGGTCATGAAGAAGTTCTTCTATAAGGGCATTCCGTTCCTTCCGGTAAAGGATCTCCGGAAGACGATCGAGTATTACACGCAGACCCTGGGATTTGACGGAGAGTGGTATTGGGGAGATCCGCCTACTGACGCAGGTTGTCGGAGAGATCAGCTTAGCCTGCTTTTTAATGTCAACCCGAAGCTCGCCGCAAAAATGAAGGGTCTTGAACTGGTCATGTTTGTCGACGACGTTGATGGGATTTACGAGGAACTTCGGTCAAAACCCGAGGTCGAGATCATCATACCGATCAGGGACGAACCCTGGGGAATGCGTGAGTTTACCTTGCGGGATATCAACGGCTATTCGTTGAGGATATCCTGTTCATTGGAACGGATCAAAAAGTTCGGAACACCTGGGGAAAAAGAAAACCCGGCCAGCGTCACCGGCAATACCGATTGTATTGATCAAGGGTGATCTCACCGCGTCTTTCGGCTTCGACAAAATACTCGCAAGCGCGGCTCTTGTTGCCTTGGCCTAACCATGCTTCCGCCAGGTACCGACTGAGCTGATCGATATTCGCATCTATTTCCTCCGCACGACTCAGCAGACGCAACGCAGAATCAAAATCACCGACCTTCAAATAATACAATCCCTTGTTCCTGTAGGCCCACGGGTTTTTTGGATCTTTTACGATGCTCCTGTTGATATCCGCCAGGCCTGCAGCCAGCTCACCCAATAACAAATAAAAGTAACCGCGGTTATTCAAAAAGTAGGCGTTGCTCTCATCCTTCCGGATCGCCCGATCGATCAGATCCATAGCTTTTGCGATGTTACCTTCTTCCGCCTCAAGCAAGGCAAGCGTGTTCAATACATTCGGGTTTCCGGGCGATATCTCTTCCGCTTCTGCCAATATTGCCCGCGCCGAATCAACCTCATGATCGTAGTAAAAAACATTAGCGAGGTTGATGAGTATTTCGTCGTTTCTCGAATCCATTTCCAGCGCGTTGCGAAAAAAATATTTTGCGCTATCAAAGTTCCGAAGCCCCGTATGCGCAAGTCCCTTAAGGAACAGCGTAACCACACTGTCGCCTTCGGCAGATTCATATCGCCTCACATCCAAAAGCACATCGTTATACCGATTCAACTCGTACAGCGTATTCGCACGGTTCAGGTACAAAATATTGAAAGAGGGATTGCATTCGATCGCCCTGTCATATGCCTCAAGCGCTTCCTGAAAATGAAGTTCCCTGAAATGCACAGTGCCGAGGTTATTCCACCCATCCGAAAAGCACGAATCAAGTCGGATGGCTTCCATAAAATACCGCTTTGCTTCAGTGTAATTTTGTTTCTTGACCATGTCATTGCCCTTGAGCAGGAACCGCTGCACGCGGGTTTCCCTACTATCAGCACAGGCTAAACAAAAAAGTAAGAGTAGTAGTATTGACTGTCGGACGAGCATGACGTTTAAGGATCAAAGCTATCATCTCCTTGCGTAATTCACAATATGGTTGAGTGTCCTCGCGCATGGTGAAGATAAATACACCTGTGATTCATGGTCGAGCGACGCAGTCATGGAAAAGTTTCGTACATTCATCCAACGAAACCCCATGGAATTTACCACTGAAGTCAAGGAACAGGTCAAAGAGTTGTTGCGATCAGGAGATCGCCTGGGCGCAATCACCTACCTCTGCAGGACACTGAATATCACCCTTGAACAAGCCCAGGTACTGGTTGCCGCGGCGGATAAGGAGCTCGCTGACGAGCCGTCAGGCCTCCGTTACCAGCCAACGCATATCCAGGGGGAGCTCAAGACTCGCGTCGTTGACCTCCTTAAGCAAAACAAGAAGATCGAGGCGGTAAAAGCAGTCAAAGAGGAGCTCAACATCCGACTAAAGCAGGCGCTTCACTACGTGGAAGAGGTCGAGAAGGAGGTCAACCCGAAATTCAAGAGTTCCCAGGCAGCGGGTTGCGGTCCCGGAGTTTTTATACTTGTTTTTGTCGTGGTGGGTTTGATCATGATGGGTACCGCCGGCTGGATCTATACTAGGAAGGCGCAAACGATCGCGAATGGTACGCCCGTTCAGGGTACGGTCGTTTCCTTCAATACGAACGACGATGGTGACGCGCTTGCGCCGGTTGTAGCCTATCAATGGAACGGGCAGGAGATGCAATACCATTCCTCAACCTACACGAATCCGCCGGCTTACGTGATGGGGGAAGAGGTCGTGCTCTATATCGATCCACAGGACCCCGGCGACGTCGTTATCGATAGCTTTAGCGAGCGTTGGTTAGCCGTGGTAATCCTTGGTGTAATGGGGTTCATCTTTGCCGTCGTCGGTTTGATCGCAAGCCGGTTTGCGCGGAAATAGTTTTGAGTTTTATTTATTTTTTATGTTATTAGCGCACTCAATGCAAACAACGATAAACATCAACCTTCATCACCATCATCACGGATTCCGTTCGATGCGTGGCAAGGTTTTGCTTTGAGCTATCAACTTAAAGAGAATTATCAAAGGCTTGTCACGCGTGGCAAGCCTTTTTCATTTTAACGAGAAGAGAAAATGAGCACAATCCTCAGGGTAGCCATACAAAAGTCGGGACGACTCCGCGATGGGTCCATCGAACTGTTGAAGGAATCGGGCCTTAACTTCAGTAACGGACGCGACCAGCTCAAGTCGTTCGCCAGCAACTTTCCGGTGGAGGTGCTATTCCTCCGCGATGATGACATACCGCAATATGTCGAAGACAGGGTCGCCGACATTGGGATCGTGGGTGAAAACGTCTTCGTGGAAAAGCAACGCAACAACCAGTTGGTAAAACGCCTCGATTTTGCCAAGTGTCGTTTATCCATTGCGGTTCCCCGTGGCGATACCTACGAGGGTATCGGTTCCTTGCGGGGAAAGAACATCGCCACGTCTTACCCGAACATCGTACGGGCTTTCCTTCACAAACACGGCGTCAATGCTGGCATACACGAAATCTCGGGCTCGGTCGAAATCGCACCCGGTATTGGGTTGGCAGACGCCATCTGCGACATCGTGAGCACCGGTAGCACCTTGCTCGGCAACGGTCTCAGGGAAGTAGAGGTTGTCATGCACTCGGAAGCCGTCGTTATCGCTAACCCGGAACTTGACCAGGCGAAGAAGGACCTGCTCGATAAATTACTTTTCCGGATAGAGGCGGTAAACAAGGCCAAAACAAACAAATACATCCTGTTGAACTGTCCGAATGAGGCTATTGAAAGCATCACGAGTGTCATCCCCGGCATGAAAAGCCCAACCATCATCCCCCTGAAACGGGAAGGATGGAGTTCCCTTCATTCCGTTGTGGATGAAAATGACTTCTGGGAAAAAATCGATCAACTCCGGGCTTTTGGCGCGGAAGGCATCCTGGTCGTGCCGATAGAAAAGATGATCGTCTAATCATTGAAGACATGAGAACCTACATCAATCCACCGGAAACCGAATGGCGTGAACTCATCAAGCGTCCACAGCTCGAACTTGACTTTCTCGACGGCGCTGTGCGAAACATCCTTCATCGTGTACGCAAATCCGGGGATGATGCGCTCCGCGAACTAACCCTTCAGTTTGACAAAGTTGCGCTTACGGAGCTGATGATCAACGACGACGAAGTGAATGCAGCATCGGCGATGCTTCCCGATTCGTTGAAGGATGCCATGAAAGTAGCGGCATTAAATATAGAATCTTTCCACGCTCAACAACGTCGCGAATCCAATACAGTTGAAACCATGCCGGGGGTACAGTGCTGGCGAAAGGCTGTACCCATTGAAAGGGTAGGCATATATATTCCTGGTGGAACTGCTCCGCTCTTCTCCACGGTGTTAATGCTCGGCATACCCGCAAGGCTCGCGGGATGCAGGGAAATCATCCTCACCACACCTCCCAACAGCAACGGATCTGTCCACCCCGCGATTTTATTTGCTGCACAACTCGTGGGCATAACAAAGATCGTTAAGGTGGGAGGTGCCCAGGCGATCGGAGCCCTTGCCTACGGCACGCAAACCATTCCCGCCGTTTACAAAATTTTCGGCCCCGGCAATCAGTTTGTGACACGAGCGAAACAAATGGTCATGGAGGACGGAGTCGCCATCGACATACCGGCAGGACCTTCCGAGGTACTCGTCTTTGCCGATGAGTCGGCTAACCCGACCTTCGTCGCCGCTGATCTACTTTCTCAGGCTGAGCATGGCGAGGATAGCCAGGTGATGCTGGTAGCAAGCCGCGAGGATATTATTCGAGCAATTCAAAAAGAGATCGACCGACTTCTTCCTACGTTGCCCAGAAAAGAGTTTGCGCAAAAGGCACTGATCCACAGCCGCGCCGTAACCTTCGACCGCCTCGACAAGGCACTTCGATTTATCAACGCCTATGCACCCGAGCATTTGATCATCAACCGTCGGGACGCAACGGACCTCGCGGACCAAATAAACAACGCCGGGTCAGTATTCCTTGGAAATTATTCCCCGGAGGCCGTTGGCGATTATGCGTCAGGCACAAATCACACACTTCCAACAAACGGCTATGCGCGTGCCTACGCCGGCATTTCGTTGGAAAGTTATCTTAAATACATCACCTTTCAGCGAATTACCGAGGAGGGCCTACGCCGGATCGGTCCAATTGTGAACGAGTTGGCCAGCGCTGAAGCCCTCGAAGGCCATCGACTGGCCGTAGAAGTTAGACTTCGGGAATTGACAACGTAGCAATTATGGCAAGAAAGACCAGAAATTTTATTGACATCACCACGCTCGTTAGACGAAATATCCTCAACATGATACCCTATTCGTCGGCGCGCGACGAATTTCAAGGTGAGGCCGACATCTATCTCGATGCCAACGAGAACCCGTATCCGTCGCCCTACAACCGTTATCCCGATCCACTTCAGCGGAGAGTAAAAGAAAAACTTGCGCAACTCAAGCAAGTAGAGCCTGACCAGATCTTTCTCGGTAACGGAAGCGACGAAGCCATCGACCTATTGATCCGGGCATTCTGTGAACCGTACCAGGATTCCATTCTGGTTACAGAACCGACCTATGGGATGTATGCCGTTTGTGCCGAGGTAAACGGGGTCAATGTCCAGCAGGTGCTCCTGGATCATGAGTTCGATCTCGATCTTGATGCATTTCCAAAAACCTTTGACGCGTCGACGAAGATACTGTTCCTCTGCAGTCCGAACAATCCTACGTCCAATTTACTCAGCCGCGACAAGATCATTCAGGTACTCAACCGTTTTTACGGGCTTGTGGTGATCGACGAAGCCTACGTCGATTTCGCAGGCTCCAAAAGTTACGTTTCGGAACTGAAACGATTTCCCCATTTGGTTGTTCTTCAGACCTTCTCAAAGGCCTGGGGGCTTGCCGGCCTCCGGTTGGGAATGTGTTTCGCATCGCAAGAGATTATTTCCATCCTCAACAAGATCAAATATCCGTACAACGTCAACACCCGCACACAAGACCTGGCACTGGAGGCCCTGGAAAATACATATCGCAAGGACATCTGGGTAGACGAGATCCTTACCCAACGTGATAAACTCGCGAAATCCCTACGTTCCCTGCCCATCGTCGATAAGGTATTTCCGTCGGACGCAAACTTTTTGCTTGTGCGTGTAAAGGATGCGCCCGGAATCTACCAGCACCTCATGGACAACCGGATCATTGTACGCGACCGATCAAAAGTGACGCTGTGCTACAATTGTCTTCGAATAACTGTAGGAACTCCGGAAGAAAATGAAAGACTGATTCGCGTATTAAGCGAGCTATGAAAAGAGTGTTATTTATCGATCGCGACGGAACGCTGATCATCGAGCCCGAAGATCAGCAAATCGACAGTCTGGAGAAGCTGGAATTCTACCCTGGTGTGTTTACCTGGCTGGGCAAGGTAGCTAGGGAAACGGATTTCGAACTTGTCATGGTCACCAACCAGGATGGTCTGGGGACACCGTCATTTCCAGAGGAAACCTTTTGGCCGGCACATGAAAAAATGGTCCGGGCATTCGAGAATGAGGGTATCCGGTTTGCCAGAACGTTTATCGACCGCTCGTTTCCACACGAAGAAAAGGCAACGCGCAAGCCTGGCATTGCGATGCTGACCGAATATTTGAACGGTTCATATGACCTAAGCAACTCCTGGGTTATTGGCGACCGGCTCACCGACGTACAGCTCGCCAAAAACCTCGGGTGCAAGGCGTTTCTGATCACCTCCGGCAGCCGATCAGCGCAGGTTCAAAAAGAAAACCGGGCGACTGAAGAGGTCTTAACCGGAGACTGGCAAACACTCTGCGATCTCCTGGTGAGTGCACATCGCCAGGCCATGGTACACCGAAAGACAAATGAAACGGACATCAGGGTAACTTTGGACCTTGACGGGGCAGGTAAATCGTCAATCAAGACCGGCATCGGATTCTTCGACCACATGCTGGAACAGGTAGCACGGCACAGCAACATCGATTTAGAAGTAGACGTTCACGGCGACCTGCATATCGATGAGCATCATACGATCGAGGACACCGCCCTCGCGTTCGGTGAATGCACACTAAAGGCCCTTGGTGATAAGCGCGGGATTCAACGATATGGCTTCCTTTTGCCGATGGACGATTGTCTTGCACAGGTAGCTATCGACTTTGGCGGGAGACCGTGGCTTGTGTGGGATGCCGTGTTCAAACGTGAAAAAATTGGCGAGATGCCGACAGAGATGTTCTTCCATTTTTTCAAGTCGTTTACGGATACCGCGAAATGCAACCTGAATATCAAGGCGGAAGGGCAAAACGAACACCATAAGATTGAAGCAATCTTTAAGGCTTTCGCCCGGGCCATGAAGATGGCTGTAACACGCGATGGCAGCAATGCCTTGCCCAGCACCAAAGGAACCTTGTAGGCGATGTCACCCAGATAATCATGAAGGTCGTCATAATACGCTATAACGCGGGAAACGTTCAATCATTCAGCTTCGCCCTCGAACGACTAGGCCAATCGTTCATTATCAGCGATGACCCGGAAGAAATCACCTCCGCTGATAAAGTGATCTTTCCAGGTGTAGGTGAGGCAAGCAGTACGATGCGCTTTCTGCGCGACCGAAAACTCGATCAAGTCATCAGGAACCTGAAACAGCCTGTACTTGGCGTATGCCTTGGCATGCAACTCCTCTGCAAATTCAGTGAAGAGAACAACACCGAATGCCTTGGCATCTATCCGGAAACGGTCAGACGCTTTGAAGCTAAAGAGGGAATGAAGGTCCCGCACATGGGATGGAACCAGCTCCTTCATGCACGTGGGTGGATCGATCCATCCCTGAACGCACAGCACGTGTACTACGTTCATAGTTATTACGTACCTGTGAACGATTACACGTCCGGGGTTACGGACTACATTGTTCCGTTCAGTGCAGCGATGCAAAAGGACAACTTCTACGCGGTTCAGTTCCATCCCGAAAAATCTGCGCACGTTGGGGAGACCATCCTCAGAAATTTTCTCACGCTATGAGAATTATTCCCGCGATCGATATCATCAACGGAAAATGCGTCCGCCTGACACAGGGTGACTATTCAAAAAAGACCGTCTACAATGAAGACCCGTTGACCGTGGCGAACATGTTTCAGGATGCCGGGCTTGAATATCTCCACCTCGTCGATCTTGACGGTGCAAAACACGGTCGCGTCGTCAATTGGGAGGTCGTGACGAACATCGTCAAAGGAACCAACCTGATCGTCGACTTTGGCGGCGGCGTAAAAACCGCTGAAGATATACATCGGCTTTTCGACGTCGGCATCGCGCAGGTCAACGTTGGGAGTGTGGCCGTGAAAGACCCCGGCCTGGTAGGGGGCTGGATCGAGGAGTATGGAGACAAAATCATCCTCAGTGCCGACGTCAAGGATGAACGCGTTCGAATTCAAGGATGGCAAGACGACGCCGAAGTGAACTTGATGGATTTTCTTCAGTCCTATGTGAATACTGGCATAGAGACCGTAGTGTGCACGGACATTAGTGTCGACGGGATGCTCGCAGGACCGAACCACAAGCTATATAAGCGGATCACAGATCGTTTTACATCGATAAAACTGATTGCATCCGGAGGGATCCGTTCCGTCACGGACCTGGTGACGCTTCGGGAGACAGGCGTGTTTGGGGCAATCATCGGCAAGGCGATCTACGAGGGAAAACTTTCAACAAAAGACCTGGCGAATTTTTGAGGATTTGATCATGCTGACTAAACGCATCATACCTTGTCTTGACATCCGGGAAGGAAGGACCGTAAAGGGCATCAACTTCCTGGATATCCGCGATGCCGGAGACCCAGTTGAGCTGGCGGCTGCGTATGCACAACAAGGCGCTGACGAGCTCGTATTCCTGGATATCTCAGCCACGGAAGAAAAACGAAAGACCTTAACAGCGCTCGTCCGGGATATTGCGCGGCATATTAATATCCCGTTTACCGTCGGCGGTGGGATCAGTAGCATCAACGACGTAGGCATGTTGCTGGAATCCGGAGCGGATAAAGTCAGCGTTAATTCTGCGGCGGTGGCCAACCCGCAGTTAATCGATGAACTTGCGAACGCCTTCGGATCCCAGTGTATTGTGCTGGCCATCGATGCGCGGAAGGTCTTAAACACCTGGCTGGTCCACACTCACGGAGGAAAAAAGCCATCAGGGAAACGACTATTTTCCTGGGCTAAGGAAGGCCAGGAACGCGGCGCGGGCGAAATACTATTTACGAGCATGGACCACGATGGCACAAAAAACGGCTTTGCATTAGACCCGCTGGAAAAGCTTCACAACTTGCTGAGAATCCCTGTTATAGCATCCGGCGGTGCGGGCGTTCCCGGGCATTTCGTGGAAGTATTCGTTACGGGCAAAGCCGATGCCGCATTGGCAGCAAGCATTTTCCATTTCGGAGAAATCCGGATACCGGATCTAAAATCATATTTGGACGAACGCGGCATAGCCGTTCGGAAATCGACTTCACCATGAACAAGACTCCAGACTTCAGCAAAAGCGATGGCCTCCTGCCCTGCATTGTACAGGACGCCTTAAGCGGGAAAGTGCTCATGCTCGGGTACATGAACAACGAAGCCTACGAAAAAACCATATCCGACAAACGCGTTACCTTCTTCAGCCGAAGCAAAAAGCGGTTGTGGACAAAAGGTGAAACGTCCGGCAACTTCCTTGAACTTTTGGAAATACTTGTTGACTGCGACAACGACACGATCCTGGCAAAAGTCAAACCAACGGGACCTGTGTGCCATACGGGAGCCGATACTTGCTTTGATGAGCGCAACCTTTTTTTCACCTCGCTGGATTGGCTTGAGAAAATCATTGCTTCAAGAAAGTCTACCCCATCAGAAGGTTCATATACTTCGTCCTTGTTTCGACAAGGCATCAACAAGATTGCACAAAAGGTAGGAGAAGAGGCGGTGGAACTCGTCATCGAGGCGAAAGACAATGACCGCGATCGGTTTCTAAACGAAGCGGCCGACCTGATGTTTCATTACCTCATACTCTTGTCGGCCAGGGGTTATGAAATGAAAGATGTTGTGGAAGTGCTGCGGACGCGGCATTCGAAGTAGAGCCGTCTCCACAACAGAAAAACAAACTGTCCAGGCTACACGTGCCCTTGCCGTATCCACAACATGTGCCGGTACCAGATTGCCGCAAAATACAATTCTTACCGCTATATCCCCAGTTCCACCTGGAAAATACCGGACCAATACCCTCCAACCGAAGTACCCGTGCGCATATCGGTCTCATTTCTACGAAGGACGTTGAATTGAATTTTTAGTCGATGGCCCACAAGGTATCGCGTCACGCCGACTTCGACCTGCTCCACCTTGCGTTCCGCCAAGTCTGGAAATGCCGTGTTGTCGTACAATTGTTCAAATGGTTCAATCGCCGAGTAACGTCCGGCAATTTCAAAGTTACTCGGGAACAAATAGCTCAATTGCATGAGGTATCCTCGACCGACAAACACAAAACGCGTCTGACTTGTGTTCTGATCAACCGTTACCGGTGATGGCGTGTCACGCTCCATGTATTCATTATACCACGCCCATCCCTTGTATTTCAACAGTGCATCAACCTCAACATTCCTGATCGACCGGGGGCTAAAAAGGTCCTCGCCAAGTTGTCCGAATTCCCGCACAGCCTGATCGTTATAGCTGAACGTCGACGCGATAGAAAGCTTTGGTGTCTTTTCACGAGCCAAGTCCCCTTCAACGTAGTCGTTATTGTCCGTGAACCGGCCGAAGGGAAGCAGTTCTATCCGTGCAGTGTAAGCTAATCCATTAAGGGACCTCACCGAGTTTCTGCCCTCACCGGAAGTGACGGCACCCCGAAGATTAAAATACTCGCCACTGAGATGTCCGAAGAAACCGAAATCACGATCAATGTTAAAGTTGGCATTTACAATGGAGCGGTCCACAAATTGCTGATCACCTGAAGAAACTACC
This sequence comes from uncultured Roseivirgaceae bacterium, assembly GCA_964537375.1. GTDB lineage: Bacteria > Bacteroidota > Bacteroidia > Cytophagales > Cyclobacteriaceae > Chryseosolibacter. The sequence continues at coordinate 2,727 of CAZIAG010000024.1, read as the reverse complement.
CGTTGGCGATTCCCTGGCAACTTCGTTTGACCAAATCCAAGCTTCAGGTTGGGTGTTGGGTTGTAATAAATCACCGCATCACGAACCACGTTTGGGCTTGAGTTGACGCGGGCGTCTTCAAATCCGCGCCAATCCATATCTCCACGCGAGAAGGAAAGCTGGATGTAGTACGTCAGTTTCGGATCGTAAACAAAGCCCTCGAACTTCAACCTCAGCCGGCGCACCCTGAACTCGAAGGATTCAGCGGCAAGGTCATCCAGCCCTTTCGAGACAAACGCCGCCCTGTTCTGGATACGGAACTGGAACTTTAAGGAATATAGACTGTCAGCCGTGACGATGCCGAGGCCCTTCTCTCTTTCTTGAAAGAACAGAACCGGGTTTTCCTGCCCCCAAATGATGGCAGGCAACAGAACCAGGAACAACAAAAATGGCGACCGCTTCATATGCATTTAACTTTTGCGCAAAAAAAGGTAAATATTCGTTCACGCAAATGTACTGTCCACACGACATAACATTTTAATAATGTTGCCGGACGACGAATAATACTGGCTTAACACTGACTTCACAGTCTTAACACAAACTTAACATGGGCAGATAAGTGATCCCTGGTGTACGAAGTAACTTTGCAACGCGTTTAAAACCAGTTATCTATGACTTTACTAAGAAACGTGTGTCACCTGGCCATCGCCGGGCTGTTGTTTAGCGCCTGTGGCGGCAGTGACACAAACAGCGGCGGCACACGCGAGGGTGAAATTTCCATCGACGGTTCCAGCACGGTTTACCCAATCACGGAGGCCGTCGCGGAGGAATTTCGGCTGGAGCAACCTAAAGTCAGGGTAACGGTTGGTGTATCCGGAACCGGGGGCGGCTTTAACAAATTCATTCGTGGCGAGATTGACATTAACAACGCGTCGCGACCCATCAAGGAAGCCGAGGCCGCGGCGTCGCGTGACAACGAAATCGCATTCCAGGAGCTAAAAGTAGCTTACGATGGATTGGTGGTAGTTGTCAACAAGGCAAACACATGGGTCGATCAACTTACGGTTGATGAACTGAAAAAGATTTGGGAACCTACCGCGCAGGAGACCATCACCCGATGGAGTCAAATCCGCCCGGAATGGCCTGACGAACAATTCAACCTGTACGGTCCCGGTATTGCCTCCGGTACATACGACTATTTCACAGAAGTGATTGTCGGTGAGAGCGGTTCAAGTCGCGGCGACTACACCGCCAGCGAAGACGATAACGTTTTGGTCCAGGGTTTGTTGGGCGACAAAAACGGCCTTGCGTTCTTCGGGTTAGCCTATTATGAAGAAAATAAAGAGCAGTTGAAACTCATTCCGGTCAACAATGGAAACGGCCCGATCATACCCTCAATGGAAACCGTGAAGAGCGGGACTTATTCCCCTCTATCAAGGCCAGTCTTTATCTATGTGACAGACGAGGCGGCAAGACGTCCGGAAGTAAGCGCATTCGTGGACTTTTATCTCAGCAGGGCCCGCGACCTGGTACCTGAAGTCGGTTACATTCCGCTGACAGACGCGGAGTACCAAGTCGAACTGGAAAAATTTCGCCGGTTTGTTGGCACGCCTCCACAGTAGCGCATAAATAATTTCAGTGAAACGCCGAGGAGAAAAAGCGATCGAGTTTGGGCTGGCATTCAGCGCTCTTGTCACTGTACTCACGACAGTTGGAATTATTTGGGTGCTCGTGTCGGAGGCGTGGGGCTTTTTTGCCGAGATTCCTTTAAGTCAATTCCTTTTCGACACAGCGTGGACTCCACTCTTCGCCCAAAAGCATTATGGCATACTCCCTCTTCTGTCCGGAACGCTGCTGACGACATTTATCGCACTGCTTACCGCCGTACCGTTGGGTTTGATTATCGCCATCTATCTCAGCGAGTATGCGGACAAGCGTCTGCGAAATGCGCTCAAGCCTGCATTGGAAGTGCTAGCCGCCGTGCCTACTGTGGTTTACGGCTTCTTCGCGCTTACTGTTGTGACTCCATTCCTTCAACATTTCATCCCCGGCCTTGGTAGTTTTAATGCGCTGTCGGCGGGCCTGGTGATGGGGATCATGATCATCCCGGTAATCTCTTCCATGAGTGAAGACGCCCTGAACGCAGTACCCAAATCGTTGCGGGAAGCATCTTACGGAATGGGCGCGACGAAATTCCAAACGGCGTTCCGCGTCGTTGTACCGGCCGCATCCTCCGGGATCCTGGTTTCCATAATCCTTGGTATCGCCCGGGCTATTGGCGAAACGATGATTGTTGCGATCGCCGCGGGACAGCAACCGACGCTTACCTTCGATCCGCGGGAAGCTGTTGAAACAATTACAGCGTACATCGTGCAAGTAAGCCTCGGTGATGTACCTCACGATTCGATGGAATACAAGACCGTATTTGCCGCCGGCATCACGTTGTTTCTCATGACCTTCCTGCTGAACAACATCAGTTTCTGGATTCGGAAAAAATACCAGGAGAGATATGACTAGCCTCGATCGCAACCGTATCATCGACCGGATATTCCAATACCTCGGAATAACCTTTACGCTCATAGGGGTCGTCGTGCTGCTGGTTTTTCTATCGGATATTATCATTGAGGGATTCGGTCGAATCAACTGGGATTTTCTAACCGGTTTACCGTCGCGACGTGCGGAACGCGCCGGGATACTTACTGCCTGGACCGGCACAGCATGGATGCTCGGCCTCACCGCCGTGATCGC
>CAZIAG010000023.1:4696-16588 GCA_964537375.1 uncultured Roseivirgaceae bacterium | reverse complement strand
GGATAAATGACTTGTTGGCGCCGCGAAGCCTGAACATCAGGATAACCATGCGAAAGAATATTGCCGGAAGGAGTAATACTGATCGGAGGAGTCTGGCATTATAGAATCGGAGCGGTACGGCGGCCATCATGGCCAGGATATTCATCGCGAGAAGAATCCACCAAACCGAGGGAGGGATGGTGAGCGGTTGACGTAGCGGAAATACCAAAACGGAAATCAAGGTTAATAGCCCGAGATTCAACAGCCTGGGTAATTGAACGTTTCGCAAGACAGCGCTGTTGAAGAACGTTAAGTTTCCTTTAAAAAGTGCGCCAAAGCCGGCAAGGAAGTATTTCTTCAGGTAGAAAAATTGGCTTGAAATCCAGCGCCTGCGCTGGCGTTCAAAAATCTCTGTGTTGGGTACCTTTTCGTCGTAGAGAATGATGTCCTTTGCATAGTGGACCTTAACACCGGCTGCAATCAACTTCAATTCAAGCTCTCGATCGAACCCGCCGATGGATTCCATCTCTTTCATGATGTTCTTATAAGTGGCATAATGAAAGCACATGCCGGATCCGTTTAAGGAGGAAGACATGCCTATGGCGACGGTGCCTTGTCTGAAAATGAAATTGTTAATCGTTTCACTTATTCCATCGAGAAGGGCCATTGGGGTATTCTCGTTCTTGGGATCTCTTCGTGCCTGAACGGCGTGGTAGCCTGCGCACACAAGGTTGTTCATTTTGCGGAGAAAGTCGGCTTCCATGACGTTATCGGCGTCGAGAATCACGGCGCAGTCGTAGTTATCACCGAGCGATTGCATTGCAGCGTTCAATGCTTTCACTTTTGTGCTTTTTTCAAACTTGACTTCGACTAGTTCAATTGGTAAGCCGCGTAGTGCACTAAGCGTATCGGGTTGTAGTGAATCGGCGATGACGATGACGTCATAACGATCCGCTGGGTACGTCTGATTGAGTGCATGAGCCGCTACGTCGATGATTACGCTGTCTTCCTTGTAAGCAGGGATCAATACGGCAAAACGCGTGTGAACGGTAGCGTTGGGTACTCTGGCGGGTGTATATAGCAGCGCCGCCGCCGCCAGAACAAAGGAGTACAGCGATATGTAGGTGAAATAGACAAGAAGCAGGATTTCTACAGTAAGCATCGGGTGTAGGGGTTTGCCCCAGGTGTGATTGTCACCGGGGAAAATTGTTTGTTTCTACACTTTTTCTCTTTGAACCAGGGCCGGGATTGTGGCGAGCAGTATTTTGAGATCCAGCCAGAATGAATTTTTCATCGCGTATTCCATATCGAGCGCGATACGTTCGTCTTCACTCATGTTGTCTTTTCCCCGCTTTGTAATTTGCCACAGTCCCGTTATTCCGGCCGGTGCAAGGAAACGCCATGCAATCTGGTCGCGTGTAAGTTTCTCCGCCTCGTAGAGAGGAAGCGGCCGGTTACCGACCAGCGACATATCTCCAATCAGGACATTGAATAGCTGCGGAATTTCGTCCAGGCTCGTCTTCCTGAGAAACTCGCCGAAGCGGGTTATCCGCGGATCGTCCTTGATTTTAAAAAAGACCGCGTTTGACTGGTTTGCGGCGTATTGGTTCATGTGTACGAGGCTTTGCAACTCGGCGTCCGCATTCCAGCGCATCGATCGAAATTTGTAAAAGTTGAATATCTTGTAGCCACTACCTGCCCGTTTCGATATGTAAAGTATCGGCCCTTTGGACTCCAGCATGATAATGATCGAAATTAATAGTAGCATCGGCGACAAAAGCAACAGCGCAGAAGCGGACACGACAATGTCAAATGTGCGCTTTAAACTCCACAGTTTTATTTCCGGCACCGGGTCCATGGTTCTGGGTTCGTAAGGCCGGTCGCCCCGTTGACGCTTGTAGGATTTCACCTTATGTATGAAATCAATTCGCTTCAGGAAGTTGGAATTGATGGTTCCGAAATGATAGTCGTCGGCGCCGATGCTGAATGCCGCCTTGCGGGCTTCGGGGTTAAAGGTGGTTGTATAAACGATCAAGGGCACGGCGTTCACCTTGGCTTCGCTTCGGAGACGGTCGATCTCGGCCGGTACCTTCTGTGGATCTATCAGGACAGCGTCGAGCGGTAAGTCTGACTGGTGCATCTGTGCGATGATCTCGGATATAGTAAGGTGGGTTACCTTCACTTCGTCGTTTGAGAAATTTCGTCGCTCGTCAGCTACCGGTTCGACTTTGATGATATGTTTTTGAATTATGTCCGCCTTTTTTGCTTTTTCTATTTTATCCTCTATCGCAATTCCGGGAGCCTGTAGTGCTAATTCCATAGACAATGTTTTATTATTCGTTTTTCTACACGAGAATATTTTCGTTCCGGCGGGCAATGGCCCGATCGACTTCGCGAAGAAACGCCTGCGGATCAAAAGGCTTTACCAGATACGCGAAGGCGCCTAGTTCCATGCACTGTTTTTTTGAGTCCTCGAAGCCAGACAGCATGATAACCGGTATATTCCTGAATAGACCGCTGCTGCTCAGATTCTCCAATAATTCGATTCCATCAAGTGACGGCATCTTGACATCGGAGACAATAAGATCACAACCATTGCCATCGGAAAGCCATGACCAGGCTTCCAATCCATTGTTCATCACAATGACTTCATACTTACCACGCAGAATCCGCTCCAACAACCAGCACAGAGGTGCATCATCTTCAATAATCAATACCTTGCTCATGCTCACGGGATAACCAACTACACGAAGCCTGAACTATAAATTGTGATGCCAACCGTGCGATAGCTGCGTTGCTGCTTCGGGGAAGCCAGCAATACCTTTGCCGCGTTCTTTTGTGCTTCTTCGGAGTAACCGATGTGTGTTGAAATGACTTGTCGATGAGCGGTGACGCTTGTTCGACATTTAACGCGGGAGCGGTCTATTTTCTCTCAACTGAAATAATCCGATTTACACTGCGGAATGAAAGCAGTCGGTTGATCTTGCCAGTGGTCGTCTCAGTGAACGACGGTGCGAGATGGAGTTCACGGGGCGTTTGATGTTTTCCGTGAATATCTTCCAGTGTATTCATCGCTTCGTTTACCGCCAAACTAGGTTCTCCAGCTGTTTCGAGCACAAGCACCATGCGAGCACCGAGTTTTCGATCCGGTACGCTGTGGACGAAGAAGCGATGCGGAATCTTCAACGCGCTAAATACTTTTTGAATGGATGCTTCGATCTGTTCAGGTGACACCTTGATTCCGCCAGTATTGATCACGTTGTCAAAGCGCCCCTTCCAGCGGAATTGTCGGTTATTAATTAGTTCGACACAATCGTTTGTGATTACCGGCCCGCGCAGATACGGCGCCTTGATAACGAGACATTCCCTTTCATCGGTAGAAATTTCTATTGACGGCAACGTCTGGAAGTAATCAGGTGCGGACGGCCCGTTTAAACGCTGCAGCGCAATGTGGGAGAGTGTTTCGGTCATGCCATAGGCGGCGAAACATTTTCCCGGATGGTTCTGCAGCCGTGACCGATCTTCGGGATGTAGCGCCGCTCCGCCGATGATCATGGTCTCGACATTATTCAGAATCTGTGGACGATTTAACTCAAGCATTGCATGAACCTGGTAAGGAACGAATGCGGCAAATTTTACACATTGGCCGTCGGGTACCTGGAGCAGAGGCAGGGCGTTGGGTTCGACGGCCTGTATATAAAGGTTGAGCACGAGACTTCTGATGATCATCATGGTTCCGCCGATGAAACGGGTGTCGATGCAAATGAGTGAGTCGAAGCCCGGGCGGAGGCCGAGTGCCTCACCAGACAATTTCGAACTCATGATCATTTGATCGCGGTGGATGACGATCGGTTTTGGTTGGCCTGTTGAACCACTTGTGTTTATTTGGAACGTCTCGCGTCCGTTAAGCCAGTCGTGAATTAGCTCAAATGTTCGTGCTTCGAATGCGGTCATTGGGGTTTCTCGTCCGGCCGTTATTGCTGCCAGCGAAACAGACCGCCCGTTGATCCTGATTTCATTGAAGGCGTATTCCTTCACAAGTCACCTGTTTTAGAAGGTCTTATGTCGAGTCGCGAGATGCATATAAATTGAGCATGTACACTGCAGCGAGAAACGGTGCGTGACTAAAAAGCCCGAATACCTCTTAGCTCGAAACGCTTATGGAAACTTTGGAAACTTGTCCCACTCGGGATCACGCTTTTCGAGGAATGCATTCTTGCCTTCCTTGGCTTCGTCGCTGAGATAGTACAGCAGGGTGGCGTTGCCTGCGAGTTCCTGGATGCCGGCTTGTCCATCGAGTTCGGCGTTGAAAGAACATTTCAGCATTCGGATAGCCAACGGACTTTTCTTGATGATCTTTCGTGCCCACTCGACATACGTTTCCTCCAGTAGTTCGAGAGGAACAACTTTGTTAACAAGTCCCATATCAAGCGCATCCCTGGCATCGTATTGATCACACAGGTACCATATTTCGCGAGCTTTCTTTTGCCCAACTATTCGAGCAAGGTATGAAGCACCAAACCCGCCGTCAAAGCTGCCTACTTTCGGTCCGGTCTGACCAAAACGCGCATTCTCTGCAGCGATCGTGAGGTCGCATACGACGTGCAGTACGTGCCCTCCGCCAATAGCCCATCCAGCCACGGCAGCAATGACTGGTTTCGGTATTGACCGGATCAGCTTTTGAAGATCAAGTACGTTCAGTCGTGGCACCGCATCTTCACCGACATACCCGCCGTGGCCGCGAACGCTCTGATCACCGCCGCTACAAAACGCCTGGCCACCCTCGCCAGTGAGAATTATGACGCGGATATCTGCGTCTTCCCGGCAGATTTCCATTGCGTTTATCATCTCCTTCACCGTAAGCGGCGTAAATGCATTGTGAACCTTTGGACGGTTGATGCTTATCCGCGCGATTCCCTCGTATTTGTGAAACAGAATCTCCTTGTACTCCTTAATAGGTTGCCATGGATACTTAAGCGTCATAGTTCTTCTTTATCAAACGTTTCAATCGGTCAAATATAGTGCGGTTGAAGTCTCCGTCACCCTCGATTTCAAGAATCTTTGTGCGGCCGTCAAAAGTAAAGAATCGGCTGAGTGCTTCACGGAATTCCATTCGAGTCCGCGGGGCGAGGTGTTCAAAGCCGAATTCCCGGCAAAGGCTTCGGGCGTTTAACGGTTGCCTCGTGACAAAGTATTCGGCGGCTTCAGGCATACGCGATGGTCCTTCAAGAATATTGAAGATCAGTCCTCCGTGGTTGTTGAGGACGACGACCCTAAAATTCTCGAGCGGATAATTATGCCAGAATGCGTTCCTGTCGTAAAAGAAAGCAAGGTCTCCTGTGATCAGTACCGTGGGTTTCCCGCTCGCCAGGTAGTGCCCCACCGCTGTGCTGGTGCAACCGTCAACTCCGCTTGTACCGCGGTTTGAATAGACGCAGGTAGTGAAGTGGTTATGGTCGTACCCAAGGAAGTTTGCATACCTCACACTCATACTGTTGGCGAGGTGAAGTGTTGCTTCTTTCGGGAGCGAGTACATTACATCCCTGACAACCTCCAGTTCCGACAACTCGTGGTCTTCAAAAAAATGATCCAGTTCGTGCCGGGTTTTTACCGCATGCGCACGCCACTCCTGCAAGTACTCTGCCTGGTCAGCGGCGCGTTCCAATGTGCCGAGCCAGCTGAGAAAGTCTGCGGGCGCAACATGAAAGACGCTACTCAACTGGCGAAAAGTATCAGCGGCAGCACCAGCCGGCTGAATGTGCCAGTGCATGGCCACGCGGCACTCGCGTAAGAACATTTTTACGTTCTTGGAGATCAGGGATTGACCAAATGTGATTAATAGGTCGGGAACCAACTTTTCCTTGACAGCGTGGGTGGCTTGTCCAAGGAAAAGATCTGCATGCCGGATGTTGTTGGCTACGCCGTGTTGGTTCGCGATAATATCCGCGATGACCGGGATGCTGTGTTTTGTGGACACGCCGTTTAACGCCGTCGTCAAGGCATTATCATTGTAATGCTGCCCCGCGACGATTAGTATACGCTGGGCGGATCGCCATCGTTTATGAATATCGGCTTTTGTAGATTCATCCAGCTGGTGGATGGATGGCGGTGTTTCGATGATCCTTACGTCGGACGAGTAGATAATCTTTTCGTCGGGCGATGGGTACAAGGGTTCCCGGAAGGGGACGTTGACGTGCACTGGTCCTCTGGGATGCTGGACCGAAAGGTTTATCGCCTCGTTGACCGTCCGGTTGATCAGCCATCGACTGTCTTCGTGATCATAGTCCTGGGGTAGCTGATATGATCGCTTAACATGCCGGCCGAAAATACCGTCTTGATGAATCGTTTGTCCATCGTGCTGCCCAATCCATTCAACTGGGCGGTCGGCAGTGAGTACGATGAGAGGCGTTTCGCTGAAAAAGGCTTCGGCGACTGCGGGCGCAAGATTATACACCGCCGTACCGGATGTACAAACGATTGCTACGGGCTTTTTGGTCGCTTGCGCAATTCCCAATGCGATGTAGCCAGCACTCCGCTCATCGCTAAAAGTGCGCGTGTTTATTTTCGAATGGCGTGCAAAAGCCAAGGTGAGAGGTGCGCATCGCGAGCCGGGGCAAAGCACTGCTTCGGTAATATTCTTCCTGCTGCATACCTCGGCGATATCATAAATCGGCTGAAACCGCATCAGAACACCACGTTGAGGAGCGTTTGAAATTTCATTTCCGTCTCTTTCAACTCGAGCGAGGGCTCTGAATCGGCCGTGATGCCCGCACCGGCAAACAGCACGGCGTGGTCGCCCTGGATTTTCATGCAGCGCAGGTTGACGAAGACGTCGATGTTGCCGTTGATATTTGTAGGGCCCAGGTAACCGGCATAGAATTCGCGATCGTAACCCTCGGACTCCTTAAGGAAACGAAGCGCGGGTTCGAGTGGCATGCCACACACTGCCGAGGTGGGATGCAGCAGTCGTAGCATCACGGAACCAAGTTGAGGAAAATTGGTCGCTTTCATGTCGACGGAGAATTCCGACTTTAGATGAACCAGGTTCCCAGCCACGACTGTTCGGGGCCCATGCTCTTCGTATTCCCGAAGACGGATTTTCTTAAAGCAGCTGATCACGTAACGTTCAACCAGTGCTTGTTCTTCGATCTCCTTTTGCGTCCATGCAAACGACTTGAGGTTCATTCCGGGCTTGTAGGGCAATGTGCCGGCCAGTGCAACAGTTTTAAAAATGGTCTTGTTTTCGATGCTGAACAACGACTCGGGCGAGGCGCCCATCCAGGTTCCAACGTCGGGGACGCTGACCAGCGACACAAATGCGTGATCGTATGCCGATCTTAATTTGTTGAAGGCGGTGACCAGATCGAACGACCCAGGCAGTTTCACCACCCGTGTTCGCGATGGCACGACCTTCTCCAGGTCACCACGTTGGATGGTCTGCAATGCTTTCTCGGTGAGCTGTATAAAATCGACACTCGTGTCGGCGGACCTTTCTTTTTCCTGCGCCACCGTCGCGATGGCAGTTGGCTGTCGTCGTCTTAATCTTTCTTCGAGCCAGGCAACGGATGATATTTCCTGGGGAGTCATCGGGTCGCAGGCTACCCCGTTTTCAAACTTGAATAAGAAATCAGCGGGCAGATAGAATGGACGTCGTGAGGGATCGAACGGGGCGAAAAGAAATCCAGCCGATAGTTCTTCAATTGTTTCGTTGGCCTCCACCAGTCGGTATTCGTTGGCCAGGAGGACGTAGGTGACCGGATCGTTTGGCCGACGCCACACGGCAATCGGCAGATGATTTTCCGTTGCAATGTGGAGTAGGGAGGGGAGGACCTCCGACTCCGACCGTACGATTCCATGAGTTGCCGCTATATTCATTTCAGGAGTGACTGATTTCTTTCTTGTTCAATACGGCCATGGTAATTCGACTGATGCAGATGAGTTGTTGCTTTTCATCGTGGATACGTATCTCCCACACCTGCGTGGTCTTGCCGATGTGTACTGGTCTCGTCACTCCTGTAACGAGTCCCGAACGAACACTGCGAATGTGATTTGCATTTATGTCGAGGCCAACGCAGAACTGGTGATCGGCGTCTATACAACAGGCGGCCGCCACGCTACCCAATGTCTCGGCAAGTGCCACTGAAGCACCGCCGTGCAACAGGCCATAGGGTTGGTGGGTCCGGTGGTCGACGGGCATGGTGGCCTCAATAAAATCTTCGCCTATGGCGGTGAAATTGATCCCCAGGTGCTCCGACATCGTGTTCCTGGAGAGCCGGTTGAGATATTCCAGCGTGATATCCTCCTTGAAAATTCCCATCAAATCTGCCTCAGTCTGTGTGCCGTCTGTTATTTTTGCGCCTGCTTGAAGCGCTCCGCTAAAGGAACCAGGCAAGCGGCCCCAAAATAGCTGAAAATTGATCACCAAAAAAGTTTACCTTGTTCGCCACGGTCAGACCGATTTCAACCTTCGAAGCATCGTGCAGGGAAGCGGTGTGGATACCGATCTGAACGAGTACGGGCGCCGCCAGGCTTTGGCATTCTTCGAGGCGTACAAGCACGTTCCATTCGACCATATTTATACCTCCGCGTTGCGACGTGCCCAACAGTCGGTTCAGGCCTTTATCGACCAGGGCGTTCCGCACACCGCGCTGATCGGCTTAAATGAGATCAGCTGGGGGACGAAGGAAGGCCACCGTGTCACGCCCCAGGAAGACGAATATTATCACCACATGCTCGGCGAATGGCAAAAGGGTAATACCAGTCTGAGAATTGAGGGAGGCGAGAGTCCGGACGATGTGATCGAGCGAATGAGGCCGGCGGTGGACTTTATCATGAGACAGGAGCATGAAAAGACGATCCTCATTTGTATGCATGGTCGCGCTATCCGAATTTTACTGTGCCACTTGTTGAACTATCCGCTCCGCTGCATGGATATGTTCGAGCACCAAAACCTCTGCCTCTACCGCCTCAATTATTCCGGTTCGATGTTCGCGGTTGAAAAGTACAATGACATTGAGCATCTAAAGGCGGCAGGCCTTCACAGTTAGTCTTTCATTCGGCTGAGCGCCGAACGTGCCTTGCTGTCGATGCTGTTCTTGTATTCGTGCTTCTTATAGGTCAGGGCGCGTCGGAAAAGTCGCCTGGCCTTTTCGGGGTCGCTGGTCATCAGGATATAACCCATCTGCAGACAGGAATTCGGTGCAAAATACCAGGACTCATTGCCGGCGAGGTCGATGGTCTGCTCGTAAAAGAGCTTTGCTGCCTTTAGATCACCGGTGAGATGTGCCAGCCGGGCTTTTCGGTAAAAATATTCCACCTGGTCGCGCTTTGACGGCAGGTCCTCGTCGCGGAGAGAACCGAGAATGGCGCCAGCCTCGTGGTAATAACCGCCGTCCATTGAATAGCGGGCACGAGTGAGTTGGATATTCGGACGCTCACGTTGCAAGAGACTCATTGAGGCGTGGCGATCGGCTTCGGCAGATTCCCGACCGTTCTCTTTCGCCTCGCGGAACATCATTTCGGCATCGTTAGGGCTACCGCTTAACAGGTAGCAGAGACCCATCTTATAATATGCATCCTTGATGTAGTTTTCACCGCGATAATGATTGACAAACCAACGATAAGACGCGAGCGCAGCAAGGTAATCACCCTTGTGGAGATAGACCTCTCCGCTGAGGTAGTGTACATAAGGAATTGGCGGCCCGGAGACTGAGTCGGTGAGCGTTTTGAGCCAGCTCAGCGCGCGAGGGCTCATCGCATTTTTCATTGCTATTGTCGCAGCGATATAAAGGGCCAATCGTTGTCGTGGAAAACGACTGAGCATTTCGTCCGTGATTCGAATGGCCGAATCCGGTTCCTGCATGACAAACCCGTAAGTAAGCGCGCGAAGCAAACTGGCTTCAAGGTGAAACGTGGCACCATTTCTTGCGGCGTCGGCAAGGTCACGGAGTCCAGCGTCAATTTCGCCCTTCATGCCGAGCAGGCTCATCACCCAATTGTATTTTTCAGGTACAGCTCCGACGATGACTTGCAGCAAACCATAGGTTTTTCGAATGGGTCTGAAATCGGCAAATTCCCGACGACAATCGCTGGCGATGACGTACGCCTTCCGCAGCTGCGCGGCGGCATCCAGTTCGTGTCCGAATTTCAGATAGATGAATGCCCATTGAAGGTGCGTCTCTGCCAGAAGGAAACTATAATCTGCAGCGCTTGCCCGGCGGAACTTCAGGTCGGGCAATTCTTCCATCCATCGCTCGTAGACAGGAAGCTTTTCGGGGTCTTCGGTCACAAGCAGATCCATTGCATGCGCAAACGACACGACATATGCTTCGGCGGCGGTCTCAGGTTTCCCAATTAAGGCAAGGGCTTCTTCGATGTGCAGGTCAAGGGCCAATTGATAGGCCTCCAGCGTGGTCCCTTCGAATACCCAGTCCTGCGAGGTGGCTGGTTGAATATGAAAACACAAAAGGCAGGTCAAAATGCCTGCCTTGAAAAGAGATTTATGGCAAGCCTTATTCGACCTTCCTGCGACGGCCTGTGGTCGTGCTGGCAGTTCTTGCGGTCTTGGGCTTGTCTCCGTCATCGAGCGAATCCATATCTACATCCGCTAAGATACGGCCGGAGTGTTCATCAATGACAATTTTTTTCTTTTCGCGAATCTCGGCGATCTTTTGTGGAGGGATTACGATGTTGCAACCTTCTGCAGCTCCGCGTACCACTCGTACAACGGCTAGCCCGTTGGAGAGATTCTTGCGAAGTCGCTCGTAGTACTTCAGGAGTTTGTCCTCAATCTTCTTGGTGGCCTTTTCGCGCTCTTCCAGGAGTCGTTTTTCCTCCTCCTCGCTCTCAGCCATAATTTCGCCCAACTCCTTCTTCTTGTTATCGAGATGCTCGCCCCGTTCGGTGATCAGGGCATTGGTCTTTTCGATTTCGTCTTTCTTGGCTTGAATAAGGTCTTTGGCCTCCTTGATCTTCTTTTCGCAGATTTGTATCTCCAGTTCCTGAAGCTCGATTTCCTTGGTTATCGCGTCGAATTCGCGGTTGTTCCTGACGTTCTTTTGCTGGTCGGTGTATTTCTTGATCAGCTTCTCTGCCTCTTTGATACCTTCCTTGTTCTTTTTGATGGCGTCTTCAAGGTCCTTTTGCTCTGTCTCGTATCGCTGGAGGCGGGTCTTGTATCCCTCGATCTCGTCCTCCAGGTCCTGGACTTCGTCAGGGAGGTCGCCCCTTAATTTCTTGAGTTCATCAATCTTGGAATCTATCGACTGGAGTTTGACTAAGGCTTCGAGTTTTTGGGCGATTGATTGATTTTCCATCTATTTGAAGTAACTTATAGGATTCGTGACGGTCTGCGAAAAATTGATCGCAAAATTAGGAAATTTTTTCGTTAAAACCTCCATTAACAGGTCTTTAGTAAAGAGCTCGCTTTCGTAATGACCGATATCCGCGATCATGATCCGGCCGTCGGCGTCGAAGAACTCATGGTATTTGAAGTCGGCTGATATATAGACGTGGGCACCCGCCCGGATGGCATCCGGCAATAGAAAACTGCCCGCTCCACCACAAATTGCCACTTTTTTCACCGATTCGGCCATTGGCCTGGTGTGGCGTATCACATCCAGTTCCATCGTTCTTTTCAAACGGTTAAGAAATTCCGTTGGTTCCATGGCCTCCGGGAGTTCGCCCACCATGCCAGCCCCAACTTCCTGATTTTCATTAGCCAATCGGGTAAGGTAAAACGCTACCTCCTCATACGGGTGCGCCTGTCGGAGGGCCCGCATTACGGCAGCTTCGCAAAATGTTGGAAAAATGACTTCAACGCGTGTTTCGTTAACGTATTCCTGCTGGTTCGATGTGCCAATGTGAGGACGGGCCTCGTCATTAGGTTTGAATGCACCTGTTCCGTCGGTCCGG
>CAZIAG010000023.1:3897-4686 GCA_964537375.1 uncultured Roseivirgaceae bacterium | reverse complement strand
GCAGTGGCTATAGTTCCCGATTTCGCCAGCTCCGGCCATGTGCAAAGCCTCCAGAACGCCCTCTGTCTTCTCTTTTGGGATGAAGGTGACCAATTTGGTTAGTGTGTCTGTTTTGGGGCGAAGTATCTTCACATTTTCCAGGCCGATGCGGTCGGCTATTCGACGATTTACGCCCCGGTGGACGTTGTCGAGGTTCTTGTGGATGGCGTAGAGGGCGATATCATTCCGAATAGCCAACATGACTGTCCGTTCGACATAGTTTGAACCCGTGAGCTTCTTCAACCCACGGAAGATGATTGGATGGTGCGCCACGATCATATTGCTTTTTCTGGCAATGGCTTCTTCCACGACAGCTTCCGTGCAGTCAAGCGAAACCAGGATTCCACTTACTTCTTGTTGCGGATTGCCTGTCAGCAAGCCGGCATTGTCATAGGATTCCTGGTAGGCACGGGGTGCAATGCTCTCCAGGTAATCCGTTACATCCTTTATCTTTACGCGTTTCATACCAAAAAACAAGATTACAAGCTTATGGTGGAATGTGAAAACCGGGGTCCTTTTTTTGTCTTGCGCCACAAAAGTACTTGACAATGAACGTATTAAGGGCGCTCTTATTCCCGTTTTCCATTCTCTATCACGCCGTTACCGCAGCCCGGAACCAGCTATACGACAAAGGCCTGAAACCCTCGGCGACGTTCGATATTCCCGTCATTGGCGTCGGGAACCTTACCGTCGGCGGAACGGGCAAGACGCCTATGAGGCGGCGCTGGCCGACATGCCGGATATCGTCCT
>CAZIAG010000023.1:0-3887 GCA_964537375.1 uncultured Roseivirgaceae bacterium | reverse complement strand
TGAATACCTTGTCCGTTTATTGCGTGACCGGTTTTCGGTCGCGGTAGTTAGCCGGGGGTATAAACGCACCACTTCAGAAATCATTGTCGCCGGCAAGACTGACACTCCAGGAACAATTGGCGACGAGCCGTATCAGGTACTTTCAAAATATGGCCATGATGTGCGCGTGGCGGTGGGAGCGGACCGGGCACTGACTATTTCGTATTTGTTGACCGAGCACCCTGAGACGGAGGTAGTGCTCTTGGATGATGCCTTTCAGCACAGACGAGTGAGACCATCTTTTCAGATATTGCTTTCCGATTATCACAGGCCTTTTTACAGCGACTTTGTTCTTCCCGCTGGTAACCTTCGCGAGTCAAAGACCGGCGCATCAAGGGCCGATGTAGTGGTGGTCACCAAATGCCCGCGCGAACTCGATGATGAGCAGATGATGGTCATCGAGTCCCGACTGCGTGGGTACACCAGCAAGCCCATTTTCTTTGCGGGTGTGCGCTATGGCGGTCTGCAGCCGCTGGGTGGAGGACCGACTCAGCCCTTTGATCAAGCGGTTGTCGTCTCCGGTATCGCTGATCCGACTCCCTTTCTGCGCTATGTGGATTCAAATTACGCCGTGGTAAAGCACATTGGTTTCCCGGACCACCATCGTTACACTCAGGACGACGTGCGGAAAATCTGCAAAACGGCGCGGAAACACAACGCGGCGGTAATCACCACTGAAAAGGACGCTGTCAAGCTGAGCTCGCCGGAACTGTTGTCGGCAGCGGAAGGAGTGTTTTTCTTTTTCCTGCCCGTCGAGGTGGAGTTCTTAAAAAACGGTAAGGATTTTGATGAGATGGTGTACAATTCAATTGAAAATGTTATTAAATCGCAGGCTAAACAATGATCACGGGAGTTCTTTCCCGGGACGCATAAACCCGTTTTGCGCGTGAGGTATTTCTTGCAGTACTATTTGTCCCTATTGGTGGTTGTCCTTACGACCTCGGTATTCGCACAGGATCGCCCTGCTGTGCGAAGCGGATCATTGATCGTTGACGACACCACGCGCCAGGTATACGGGCCGAACACATCGCGATACTTTTGGGAGGAGGATGTGTTCTTCAATCGGGATGCACTGCATCCTATCGACACGGCGATCCGAAATTTTCACCGCTTTGACTTTATTCAAAATAACGGTAATCGCCACCAACACCTCGGTGTCCTGGGCAGTGCTACCATGCCAATCTATTACGAACAACCCGATGCGATCGGCGTTCGGCTTGGGATGGATGTCTACGATCTTTACTGGGACGCTCGTCGCGTGAGGTATTTTGATACCAAGTCACCCTACACCAACATGCGAGTGATTGTTGGCTACGACGGGCGTTCGCTCACGGAGGCGACTTACAGTCGCAATATCAATGAACGTTGGAATGTTGGTCTTGATTTTAAGGGCATCTTTACCGACAAGCAGATTGGTGGAACGGGAAAGGGAGATCGGTTCGCAAGGAGCAATTACTACCATTTGTATACGACGTATCAGTCGCGCGATAGCAGTTACCGCGTTTTCGCGAACATTCGGCGTATGTTTCACCGCGTCAATGAATTTGGCGGTGTGCTGATATTGCAGGATAGCTCGCTGGAAAGATTCTTTTCGGAGAACGCCAGTCCGTGGTTAACGGCGACCGAAACTAATGATCTTCGAATTCACGGACACATCTTCCATCAATATCGCGTTGGGAGCGCCCTTCAGGCATATCACGTTCTCGATCGGTACACACAAAAAAACAATTTTGTAGATATACCGGATTCAGATACTGAACCCTATTGGGATTACGTCAATTTTGCCATCGACACGGTCCGTGACGCCGTACAACTAACCACACTGCGTAACGAGTTTGGTGTCAAAGGAAAGGTGTCCCGGATTTTTTACAACGGCTACTATGCAATACGAAACTATCACCTTCAGAACAACCGTTTCATGCCCGACTCGGCGGTTCACATAACGTATGATTCATTAATGTTTCCGACGGGAGGGAACGAACATTATCTGGGTGGACGCATCGAATTGAACCTTGACTCAATCGGGCGGATTACGGGTGGTCTCGAAGTCATGCAGGAGGGTAATTACCAGGTGTATGGGGAGATCAAGAGCCGTTGGTTTGAAGCACGCATCCGGCAAATGCGTCACAAGCCGGCATTCGTGCAGCAGGCATACCGCGGCGCACACGACGAATGGAACCGTATGCTGAGTAATACGGAAAGCACACAGTTGAATGGTTATCTCCATTACCGGTCCAGTGTATTAAATGTCTCACCGGGCCTGACGTTTACACGTCTCAACAACTACGTATTTTACCGGAAGGTGTCAGATGTGGACACTGTGCAGCAAGTGTTGCCGGTACAGTCGTCGGGAAACCAGATAATCGCATCGCCCGAACTGCGATTGCGACTCACCTTCTTCCGGCATATTGACTGGACGACGCAACTGGTCTACACGCGGTTGCTCGAAAATGCCGGCGATGCTATTAGTGTGCCCGAACTGTTTGTCAACACCCAGTTGGCATGGTCCAATATTTTCTTTAACGGAAACCTTGACTTTCAATTTGGTGTGGACGTCCACTGGAGATCGGATTATTATGCCAACGGATATGACGTAGCGTCCCGGCAATTCTACAGGCAGGATGAAACGTTAGTTCAATCATACCCGTTGATTGATATTTTCCTCAATGTCAAGATCAAGCGAGGGAGGGTGTTTTTTAAATACCATAACCTCGTTCAAGGATTTCAAGACACCGGCTATTTCCCCACGCCGTATTTGCCGGGTCAACGGAATGTGTTCGATTTTGGATTTGACTGGTCTTTCTACGATTGACAACCTTTTGACTCTATAATGCGCGAAGCGAGAGACAAGTTTACATTGGGGCTTGAATTGCCAACCGACCCTAGATGGGTTGACATTGCGGAAAAAAATATTGCGGACATTCTTACCGATCACGCGTATTGTGAACAGAAGGCAGCCTCGTCTTGTATTTCGTTGATCGTCCAGTACCCAGAAAAGGACAAACTGGTGGAAGCGCTTACACCCATCGTTAGCGAGGAGTGGGACCACTTTGCCCGGGTGGTTGGCCAGCTCAAGAAGCGCGGGTTTTCGCTCGGCATCCAGAGAAAAGACCAATACGTTGATGCCCTGCAGAAGGTTGTCCGCAAGGGTGGGAGCAGGGATGAGCAACTTATGGAGAAGTTGTTGATGAACGCCCTGATTGAGGCGCGGAGTTGCGAGCGATTCAAGCTCCTGTGGAAAAATATTTCGGACAAAGAGCTTAGCGATTTTTATTATGAACTGATGGTTTCAGAGGCGGGTCACTACAAGAACTTTCTCCGGCTTGCGAAGGAATATGCCCCGGCCGACAGGGTAATGGAGCGCTGGGCAGAATGGTTGCAGGAAGAAGCGCGGATCATGGCAACGCTCGAAGTTCGCGGTGATAGGATGCATTAAACGCGTCACTCGCTCAGCAGCAAACGACGGATTTTTTGTCTTCATCCGTTAACAGAACCAGGGGATCATTGCCAGGTGGTTTCAAGTGGAAAATTATCTTCATGGTCAACGCGGCCAGCTGCGCGCGGTTTTCGTAATAATCTGAATAAGGGCGGCAGCTCATCTCCATCCTCTCCCAGCCCTGCTTTCAGGGTAAAAGGCGCATCAGGAGGTGTCGCAAAAAAGGTGTCATTGGGGGATGGTTTGAGGAGATGTCCCGTAGATATCCCGTAGATATCCCGTATACGTGGCGTAGAGATCGTCTCTTTTAAAGAGACGATCCATCAAGGTTTAGACTTCTTTCCCCCTTCGTTTCAGTTAAGTTCCGCCCATACACAATAAAAACCTTACGCATACGTTGGGAGCGAACCAT